>CBFDVE010000153.1:0-6322 GCA_965613205.1 uncultured Rhodospirillaceae bacterium | reverse complement strand
CGATCACGGCCGAGAGCGCCTTTGACATGGGTTTCGACCATATTGCGCTGTGTATGGGGGCGGGCAAGCCAACGGTGCTGGATATTGCCAATATTCTGGCCACCGGGGTGCGCCAGGCGTCCGACTTCCTGATGGCCCTGCAACTGACCGGGGCGGCGAAAAAGGATTCCGTGGCTAACCTGAATTTGCGTCTGCCCGTGGTCGTCATCGGCGGTGGCCTGACCGCCATCGATACGGCGACCGAGGCATTGGCCTACTATGTCGCCCAAGTGGAGAAATTCCTGCATCGGGCAGAGTCCCTGAACGAAAAACCCCATTGGAGCGAGCCTGAACAAGCCCAGGCCGACGACTTCATCGCCCACGGCAAGGCCATTCGGGCCGAGCGGCAAGCCGCCAAAGCTGCCGACCGGTTGCCGGATTTCGCGCCCCTGCTGGCCCAGTGGGGCGGGGCCACCATCGCCTATCGCCGCCGCCTGATCGACGCGCCGAGCTACACCCTGAACCACGAAGAAGTCACCAAGGCCCTGGAACAAGGCATTCGTTTTGCCGAACTGCTGTCGCCCGTGGGTATTGATGTGGATGATACCGGTCACGTTGAAGCCATCGAACTTGAACGCCAGGCCATCGGCGATGATGGCCGCCCGGCCGCGACCGGCGAACGGCTCACCCTGCCCGCCCGTTCCGTGCTGATCGCGGCGGGCACCCAGCCCAACACGGTGATCGCCCGTGAACGCCCCGGAGCCTTCAAGCTGGATGGCAAGTATTTCCAGGCGGTCGACGAAGATGGCAACGCGGTCAGCCCGGAGCGATCTTCCAAGCCGGAAGTCACACAGGTGACCATGCAGATTCGGGACGACAACAGGGCCATTACCTTTTTCGGCGATTTGCATCCGTCTTTTGCCGGTAACGTGGTCAAGGCTTTCGGCAGTGCCAGGCGGGGCTATCGGGTAGTCAACCGGCTGCTGGCCAGGCGCCCGCCATCGGATAAGCCTGCGGATGATCTGGTGTCTGAGCTGGATCACGGCTTGCGCGCCCGCGTCGAGCGGGTCATTCGCCTGACCGATAATATTGTCGAGGTTATCATCCATGCGCCGCTCGCCGCCGCCGCGTTCAGGCCCGGCCAGTTTTTCCGCCTGCAAAATTTCGAAGCCAATGCCACACGGGTCGGCGACACGGTGCTGGCCATGGAAGGCATGGCCCTGACCGGGGCCTGGGTCGATGTGGACAAGGGTCTGGTCTCGACCATTGTGCTGGAAATGGGTGGCTCGTCCAGCCTGTGCGACCTGCTGGTGCCGGGCGAGCACGTCATTCTGATGGGGCCGACCGGGGCGCCGACGGAGACACCAGGCGGCGAGACCGTGGTCCTGGCCGGGGGTGGCCTGGGCAACGCGGTGCTGTTTTCCATTGGTCAGGCGTTGCGTCAGGCCGGATCGAAAGTGCTGTACTTCGCCGCCTATAAAACACCGCAGGATCGCTACCATGTGGAAAACATCGAAAAAGCCGCCGACACGGTGATCTGGTGCTGCGATCAGGATCCGGGCTTCGATGCGGACCGGGACGGTGACAAGTCCTTCGTCGGTAATATCGTTCAGGCCATGACCGCCTATGCTACCGGCGAATTGGGCGAAACTGCCATTGCCCTGAAAGATGCCGACCGGTTTATCGTCATCGGTTCCGACATGATGATGAAGGCGGTGGCGGACTCCCGTCACGGGGTTCTAAAAAATCATCTGAAACCCGGTCACATAGCCCTCGGCTCCATCAACTCGCCCATGCAATGCATGATGAAGGAAATCTGCGCCCAGTGTCTGCAATTGCACAAAGACCCGGAGACGGGCAAGGAATCGGTGGTTTTTTCCTGTTTCAACCAGGATCAACCCCTCGACAGTGTGGTCTTTGCCAACCTGCGCCAGCGTCTGGCGCAAAACGCCGCGAGTGAAAAACTGACCGCCAAATGGATCGCCCACTGTCTCGGGATTGAATTTTCCGCCAATTGAACAGGGTTAATCGTCGCTGTATGCCAATGCAAAAATTTCGTGTGCGACAAAGAGTCGTGGTCGGTGAACTCCCGGTAAATCTTTAACTATTTCCATATCGATCAGTGCAACCATATCTCCCCGAGCAGTCGGGTAGGTTACATCCAATGCTTTCATCAGATCTTGGTACGTAATGATTGGGTGGGAAAGCATGAGTGGGATCGCGTGCATCAATCTATCGCGGCCAGAGTGTTCGCGAATACGATTTTCATACTCTTCCCTTAAGATCAACAATTTCCGAACTCTCTCTACTGTTTTTCGTCCGCTTTCAATTGTTGCAAGAAGGCCTAACTCAATCCATCTTGTCCAATCTCCCTTCGCACTTACATTAAAGAGTGCCTCTATATATTCATCCTTATGGTTTTCGAAAAATTCACTCAAATAGAGCCATGGTTTTTCAAAACCACAATATTTGTAGATCATCAAGGCCAACAACAGACGTCCGACACGACCATTTCCATCTCGGAACGGGTGGATTGTCTCTATCTGATAGTGAACCATCAAGGAACGAATAAGTGGATCAATATTCGTTTGTTGCTGTAGGCTTTGATCAAACTGAGATAGTAATTTTTGTAATTCCCCCGGTGGTGCTGGCGTGAATCGTCTGCCAATACCGACGTGAACCTGTGTTTTACGTAAATTTCCTGGATTCTTGTCCTCCCCCCGAACGCCAGCCAATAACCGGTTGTGCATCTGACGTATAAGACGTTCAGAAAACGGAACATTTTTGTCAACAAGCACACGGCCTAAATCCAATGCGCGTTGATAATTGAAAACCTCACGCCATGCGTTCGCCGGATCGTCTGACGACTGAGGTGAACGCGGGTTCAATTCATAGGCGAGCATCTCTTCTGGAGTTGCGTATGTGCCCTCCAAACGCGAAGACCGAAGAGCCTCGCGTTGTTCCAGAGGGCGCAACAATAGCGTAGGATCCTTGAGCATTCTGGCCGTTCCCCTCAATTCGCCGAGAACTTCTTTCGCCTCGGCCCATTTTTTTACCAATGCGGGGGGCAGTTCCCAATTTGATGGTAGGGGATTGGGGACAAAGGCTACGCCCCTGCCATCGTCAATGACGACGAGTTTTCCAGGAAATGATTTATCGAATCGATTTATGTCCATGTCGCAAGTCCAATGTCCCAATTTTATGGGCGTAGGTGAGTAATAATCCAGGCGCATTTTTTACATCGTTTTGCGTAGTATAAAAAAAACACGAATTTTTTTATACACCTAAATTCGCATATAAAATAAGGAGCTGAAATTTGCCAAATCTGATTTCAGGCATTTTTTTAGGCGGACGTTGACCTAAACTGATGGACCAAGCGCCGCAGTTGGACTTTCAGGGAACGCCTAAAGCCGATATGTTCTTTTTTTGGCGATTTATTAGCCACATAAATAAGATGTGCATATTCTGAGAACATTATTATTGATTAGGATTTCATCACGCCAGCTTTTGCTCTCTACCGCCCCGGCTTGCCAATTTGACTCTTGGTTACTTTCTTCAAATTCCGTACATTCGTTTTCCTAAAAATACTTTACTCAGGAACCTAAAATTGTGAACAACGACAAACTGAACGCCGACCAGGACCAGGCCCTTGATTTACTGAGCGACCTGATCGGGCGGGCCAAAAAAGCCGGGGCGGAAACCGCCGATGGAATCTATATCAACGGCATATCCCTGTCGCTGTCCCAGCGCCTGGGCAAGCCGGAACATCTGGAGCGTTCCGAAGGGGCCGATATCGGTTTGCGGGTGCTGATCGGCAAGCGTCAGGCCATGGTGTCCTCATCGGATTATTCTTCCGATGCCCTGGATGAGTTGTGCACCCGCGCCGTGGCCATGGCTCGGGTCGTGCCCGAAGACCCCTATTGTGGGCTGGCAGACTCCGATCAACTGGCCACTTACGTTCCTGAACTGGACTCTTTCGATGCCATCGAACCCACTGCCGAGCATCTGACCGACATGGCCAAACGGGCGGAAGACGCGGCCCTGGCGGTCGAGGGGGTGAGCAATTCCGAAGGGGCATCGGCCAGTTGGGGCATGAACACGGTGGCTTTGGCCGCCTCGAACGGTTTCGCCCGCGCCTATTCCAATTCCCGCCATTCGCTCAGCGCTTCCGTGCTGGCCGGGCAAGGCACGAATATGGAACGGGACTACGACTGGGCCTCGACCGTTTACGGCGAAGATTTACGTAGTCCCGAAGATATCGGCAGAACCGCCGGAGAAAAAGCGGTCAAACGGCTGAACCCGCGCAAGGCCGAGACCGCCGCCGTGCCGGTGGTTTTTGACACCCGTGTTTCCGGCGGCCTGGTCGGCCATCTGGCCAGCGCCATCAATGGGGCCTCCATTACGAGAGGCACGTCGTTCCTGAAAGATAAAATGGGCGAGCGGCTGTTTGCCGAGGGCATCAACATTTTCGATGATCCGCACCGCCAGCGCGGGCTTAAATCCCGGCCCTTCGATGCCGAAGGCATTCCGACGCGGGCGCGTCCGCTGATCGAAAACGGGGTGTTGCAAACCTGGGTTATGGATCTGCGCTCGGCCCGGCAACTGGGCCTGCAAACCACCGGCCACGCGGGCCGGGGAACATCGTCGCCGCCCTCGCCATCGCCCAGCAATTTGTATTTGGCTGCGGGCAAGCTCAGCCCGGCGGACCTGATGGCCGACATCAAGCAAGGGCTGTACGTGACCGAACTGATCGGTTTTGGCGTCAACGGAGTGACCGGCGATTACTCGCGGGGGGCGTCGGGCTTCTGGATTGAAAACGGTGAAATCTGCTATCCGGTCGGTGAAATCACCATTGCCGGTAACCTGATCGAGATGTTTGCGCGCCTAAGCGCCGCCAACGATCTGGAATTCCGCCACGGCACGGACGCGCCTACGGTGCGCATCGACGGCATGACCCTGGCCGGTAGCTAAGATATTATCCACCATGCTATGGTTCGCTTTTCGGGGGAATAATGTGACTTGAACAACCGTTCTCTAGCCAAAGATTTCCATCATCATTCGACCTGGAGCCTGATGTCGCGACTGATCGCTGAAAGCATCCGGCCATACGCCGGGTGGGTCGCTTTGGCGGTTTTTTTCATGATCATCGTGGCCGCGACCACGGGCCTGTCGGCGTGGCTGATGGAACCGGTGGTCGATGATATTTTCGTCGCCAAGAACGAAGCCGCGCTGAAATGGATCAGCATCGCCGTGGTCGCCGTATTCGCCACCAAGGGGATCGCCAATTATGCCCAGGCGACCCTGATCAGCCGGGTCGGCCTGAAGATCATCGCCGATAGCCAAAACCGGCTGTATGGCCATCTGGCCCGCATGGACCTGGGCTTTTTTCACCACAACCCGACCGGCACCCTGATTTCGCGTTTTACCGTCGATATCGCCATGATGCGAAACGTCGTGTCCAACGCCCTGACCAGCCTGGGCAAGGACCTGATGAGCCTGATCGCCCTGGTCAGCGTGATGTTCTATCAAAATTGGCAACTGGCAATGATTTCCCTGGTCGTCTTTCCCATCGCCATTTTGCCGATCTCCCGCCTGGGCAGGCGCATTCGCAAGGTCACCGCCAACACCCAGGCCGAAACCGGCCTGTTGATGACCCTGCTGGAACAGACCTTCCAGGGTATTCGGGTGGTCAAGTCCTACGGCATGGAAGATTACGAAAAGGGCCGGATCGGCGGATTGATCGAAAAAATATATCAACTGACATTTAAATCGGCGCAAATCAGGGCCTTGTCGAGCCCGATCATGGAAACCCTTGGCGGTATCGCCGTCGCCGTGGTCATCGCCTATGGCGGTTTGCAGGTGATCGACGAGGCGATCAAGCCGGGCGCATTTTTTTCCTTTATCACCGCCCTCTTGATGGCTTACGAGCCCATGAAACGGCTGGCCAACCTGAATGCCAATGTGCAGGAAGGCCTGGCCGGGGCGGGTCGCATGTTCGACTTGCTCGATATCGAACCGCATATTGTCGACGCCGCCGACGCCCAGGTCTTGAGCGACGTTAAAGGAAACATCAACCTTGCCAATGTGACATTTTCCTATGATCCGCAAACACCGACCCTGATGGGAATTGATCTGCAAGTGCCGGCCGGCCAGCGGGTTGCCCTGGTCGGTCCCTCGGGCGCCGGTAAGTCGACAATCCTCAACCTGATTCCCCGTTTTTATGATATCAACGGCGGGGCCGTGACCATCGATGGCAAAGATGTGCGCCAGGTGACCATGGCCTCACTGCACGCCAACATCGCCCTGGTCAGCCAGGAAATTACCCTTTTCGACGACACGGTGC
>CBFDVE010000152.1:0-6331 GCA_965613205.1 uncultured Rhodospirillaceae bacterium | reverse complement strand
ACCGGCATGTTCTTCGGTGCCTATTTGATCACCGTGGGCCGCTTGCGGGCCTATTTTTCGACCGGGGCGATCATGCTGTGGTCGACCCTGATGACGGCGATAATACTGGTGCCAATAACGATAATCTCGGGCGAAGCCTGGCTGGCCGCGACCCTGACCGGCTGGCTGGTGCTGCTGGCCCTGGCCTGGGTCACTCATGTCGGTGGCCAGGGGGCGGTTGCCTATGCCCTGGCCCATTTACCGACGGCGTTTACCTCCGTCGCCATGCTGCTGGAAGCCGTCGCGGCGGTATTCCTGGCCTGGATCGTTCTGGGTGAATCCCTCGATACCTGGCAGGTCGTCGGGGCGGTGATCGTTATCGGTGGGATCTTTATTGCCCGTCAGGGTTCCAGGTAATGCAGGACAGAAAAATATTCCCCTGGATTGTCTGGGGCCTGGCGGCGCTGTTTTACTGCTATGGATTTTTCCAGCGGGTCGCCCCCAGCGTCATGGTTCCCGACCTGATGGTCGAATTCGGGGTCAGTGCCGCCGTGCTGGGCAATCTGTCTGCCTTCTATTTTTATGCCTATGCCGGATTGCAGTTACCCGTCGGCGTGATGTTTGATCACTGGGGGGCACGGCGGATGTTGTCGTTGGCGGCGCTGTTATGCGGCACCGGCAGTTTGATCTTTTCCATGGCCGATAGCATGACCGGGGCCTACATCGGGCGCTTGCTGATTGGCGCCGGGGCCGGGTTTACCTGGGTCGGCGCGTTACAACTGGCGGCCCGCTGGCTACCGCCGCAACGGTTTGCCATGGTTACCGGTTTGACCCTGATGTTGGGCATGGCCGGAGCCATCGGCGGCCAGGCGCCGTTGGCGGCAATCGTCGAAATTGCCGGTTGGCGCGGCACCATGGCCTGGGCCGCCGGCTTCGCCTTGTTGCTGGCGGTCCTGATCTGGCTGGTAATCCGGGATCACCCGCCGCAAGACGGAACTGCCGAGCCCCTCGGCGGACCGACAACCAGGGCCGCGACAAATCTACTGCACGGCCTGCTCGGCACGATCACCAACCGGCAAAGCTGGATTATCGCCATTTATGGTGGCGCCCTGACCGCCACCTTGCTGGCCTTTGCCGGTTTGTGGGGTGTTCCCTATTTGATGCAGGCCTACGACATCTCTCGACCCATGGCGGCGGCCTCGACGTCGGTATTGCTGTTCGGGTGGGCGTTCGGGGCTCCCCTGGCGGGATGGTTATCGGACCGTATGGGGCGGCGCAAGCCGCTGATGGTCATCGGATCGCTGGTCGCCTTGATCACTTTTTCGGCTCTTGTCTATATCCCGGACCTGTCCCTGACCGGGGCCAGGGTGCTGTTGTTCATCAACGGCTTTTTCTCGGGCTCCATGGTTCTGAGTTTTGCCGTTGGTCGCGAACACAATCGGCCGGAAACCGCCGGGGCAACGCTCGGCTTCGTCAACATGTTCCTGATGGCGGCGGGTGCCATCTTCCAGCCATTGATTGGCTGGATGCTTGATCTCAACTGGGACGGCACAATGGTCGAGGGCGTCAGACTCTATTCCGTCACGACCTATCAGACCGCCTTTCTGACCATCGTCGCCAGCGGCACGGTGTCGTTGTTCATGGGCCTGATTATGGGCGAGACCTACTGTCGCAACGTGACCCAATCCCCATCGCCCGAAAAATCGTAAGTCACTGAAGCTCGGCGGGCAGTGGCCAGCGGGACGGATGACGGGTGGCGTACAGGGGATTTTCGGGTCCCGCCTCCTGCGCCGGATGCTCGTTGTTATCGGCGACCTGTACCGGTTGATCCAGATCGCCCGTACACACCTCAACGCCGGTCAGCACCGCCCGGCCGATGGAACAATCCTGCCGGGCAATTTGCGACAGGGCGTGATCGGCAACGGTTTTGCCCGACGCCATTAAACTGAACCCATCCAGCGCCAGCCCGATCATGGTCGGCGCGCCCAGTGGCAGGCAGCCGGGCAGGGCGGCAATCAACAACAAGGGCACGGCAAAGCGGGCAACTTTTCTATTCCTGATATCCATAACATTCTCCATAATCAACCATGCTCAGGCGGGGTCCGGATCGTCGAACATGTTGATATGAAGGGTAGTTATTAATAAAAAATAGGCAAATACTTTAATTGCTACCAATAAACAGACATATTTACTTAAAATTTTAAGTAAAAATTTCTGAATAATAAATAATAGCGCCGCCGGACAGAATTGAACTGTCGGCCTCGATGTATTATCAATCGATTGTAACCATGTTATTGTGTCATTCATGGCAGATCAGAGGATGAGATATTCGGTTGAACGTGCACGGGCTCCTCGCATGGCATGGGCCGATGGTTTCCCCGAGGTCGTTGTCCACACAACGCTCATGGAAAGAGATGCTCATCTGCAATACCAGGCGGCGAAAACCGGCGACGGCGGTGCCGCTGCCGTATTGGCAAAGGCACTGATTTCCGGTGATGTGAAGAAGGATGCTGACTACCTGGTCGTCGACGATCATGTTGGGCTTGGTGGCACCATAGCGAACCTGAAAGGCCATATTGAGACAAATGGGGGGGCCGTGATACTGGTCACAACCTTGACAGAAAGTCGCGAAAGTAGGAGGGTCGCCCTGACGTTGAGGACATTGATTGACCTGAAAGACAAGCATGGCGCGGAACTTGAAGAGTATTGGCAAAACCGTTTCGGACACGGACTCGACCGGCTCACGGAAGCAGAAGCAGGATACCTTCTTCGCACCCAGAATGTTGACAGAATCCGAGATCGCATTCATGCGGCATCGGGCGAAGGATTATCACCGGAATTTCCCGACGATCCTGCGGGAGGCGGAGAGAAAACTTCGGGCTTCAGGGTAAACGGCAAATCCAATTAGTAAGTCGGCGGCTCCGGGTACGGAGCCGTTTTTGATTCCGGGGTGCGGAAATAGTCCGAAAAGATGGATACATTTCAAGGGAATAAATGGTGCCGCCGGACAGAATTGAACTGTCGGCCTCGCCATTACCAATGGCGCGCTCTACCCCTGAGCTACGGCGGCATCCGGGAACTGGGCCGGGACCTGGGAAAGGCAATTTCGGGTCTCCCGAGTCGTGAGGTCGCGCACAATGCCATAGGGCCTTGCTCGTTGCAAGCATCCCTTGACGAAGAATTTGTGGCGGCCCACCATGGCTCCTCAATTCGGGAATCAGGCCATGAACGACAAGGTGCAAAACAATTCGGCAAAGACTGTCGGGCGCGGCGCGGTGCGGCAGAGCGAACGCCGGACCCGCCAGGCGCAGTCCCTGCGCGACAACCTGAAAAAACGCAAACAGCAGGTTCGTTCCCGTGATGCCGCCCGTGATGCCGCCCTTGAAGTAAAAGGGAAATCTGAGGCGTGATTGCGAAGGCCATTTTGTTGACATATTGCGGGGTTAACTGACGCTCATGGACCGTATTCTCATTCAGGGCGGCAGGCCGCTTAACGGCATTATTCAGATCAGCGGCGCCAAAAACGCGGCCCTGCCCCTGATGGCGGCCAGCCTGTTGACCGAACAAACCCTCAAGCTGGCTAATCTGCCCCATTTGGCCGACATATCAACCATGGCCAACCTGCTGGCCGAACTGGGCGTCGCCATCGCCATGAACGGCGATGTCAGCGACAACGGTCATTTGGGCCGGGTGTTCGAACTGAATGCCGGTGGCACCATTGAGACCACAGCCCCTTACGACCTGGTCCGCAAGATGCGCGCCTCCGTGCTGGTGCTGGGGCCGCTGCTGGCCCGTTTCGGCCGGGCCAGGGTGTCCTTGCCGGGCGGTTGCGCCATCGGCACCCGACCGATTGATCTGCACCTGAAGGCCCTGGCCCAGTTGGGGGCGGAAATCGAACTGGATGAAGGCTATGTCGAAGCCAGTGCGCCGAACGGCCTGACCGGAGCCCATATTGTGTTCCCCACGGTCACCGTCGGCGGCACGGAAAACCTGCTGATGGCGGCGGTGCTGGCGCAAGGCGAAACCGTGCTGGCCAATGCGGCACGGGAACCCGAAGTGGCGGATTTAGCAAATTGTCTGGTCGCCATGGGGGCCGAAATTGATGGTATTGGCAGCGATACCCTGCACATTCAGGGCCGGAGCGAAATGCACGGGGCCGACTATTCCGTGGTGCCTGACCGCATCGAGACCGGCACTTATGCGGTCGCCGCTGCGGTCACCGGGGGCGAGCTGGAATTGCGCGGAACCCGGCTTGATCTGATCGGCTCGGTGGTTGATGTGCTGCGCCAGACCGGGGTCGATGTCAGCGAGACCGGGCACGGCCTGAAAATAAAGCGGGGCGACGAGGGGCTCAAGGGCATCGATATCATGACCGAGCCGTTCCCCGGCTTCCCGACCGATATGCAGGCCCAGATGATGGTTCTGATGTCGGTCGCCGAAGGGGCCTCCATGATCACCGAAACCATTTTCGAAAACCGCTTCATGCATGTGCCCGAACTGGCCCGCATGGGGGCGCAGGTCAATGTGCACGGGGCCTCGGCCATTGTCCGCGGGGTCGCGGGACTGAAAGGGGCGCAGGTTATGGCGACGGATTTAAGGGCCTCGGTATCACTGGTGCTGGCCGGCTTGGCGGCCGAAGGCGAAACCGAGATCAACCGGGTCTACCATCTGGACCGGGGCTACGAGCGCATCGAAGACAAGCTCGCCGCTTGCGGGGCCACTATCAAACGGATAAAGGCCTGAATTTGTATCGTCGGATCGGATAAATCAGTCGAGCGCGACCAGGTTTTCCGCCGAGGAACGATCATTGTCGCCGACGACCACCTCAAACTCAACTTTCTGACCTTCGCGAAGGGTCTGCATCCCCGCCGTTTGTACGGCGGAAATATGAACGAAGGCATCTTTGCCCCCGTCTTCGGGCTCGATAAAGCCAAATCCCTTGGTCGGGTTGAACCACTTAACAGTACCAACAGCCATTTTTCGTCTCACAATTGTTTCTCAAGTCTCGGACTAATAGCACAAATGGTCGAAAATTAGTACAAAATCCGGCACCATATGACCGTGGAACAGGCTGGTTTATGGTGGAAAAACACTCTATTAATGCCGCCGTTCTGTTTCTGCCCGATAAAGGAAGTCATCGTGAGTGCGCAAGAAAAAATTGTCCTGGCCCTGCCCAAAGGCCGCATCCTGAAACAAGTGATGCCCCTTGTCCGCGCCGCCGGTATCGAGCCCGAACCGGCGTTCGATGATGAAAGCGCCCGCCAGTTGCGCTTTGCCACCAGCCGGGATGACTTAGATATCATCCGCGTGCGCAGTTTCGACGCCGCTACTTTCGTCGCCTTCGGGGCGGCCCATTTGGGCGTTGTCGGCAACGATGTGCTGATGGAATTCGACTACCCGGAAATCTACGCGCCGCTCGATCTGGGCATCGGCTATTGCCGCCTGGCCGTGGCCGAACCCGTCGAAATGGTCGGCGAGGATGATCCGGGCACCTGGTCCCATATTCGGGTGGCGACGAAATATCCGAAGATCACCCGCGATCACTTCGCCCGTCGCGGGGTGCAGGCGGAATGTATCAAGTTGAACGGGGCCATGGAACTGGCCCCCAGGCTGGGCCTGTGCCGACGCATTGTCGATCTGGTCTCCAGCGGTGAAACCCTGCGCGCCAACGGCCTGGTGGAAATCGAACAGATCGCCGAAATCACCTCGCGGCTGACCGTCAATCGGACTGCCTGGAAAACCAGGCCGGACGAGATCGGTGAACTGATCCAGTCTTTCAGGGATGCCCTGGCCGCGACGCCGGCGGTGGCGCAACGGGCCGGCGGGGCGTCATCATGACTTTCCGGCTCGATATCGGCGACCCGGGCTTCGAGCGGGCTTTCTCGGATTTGCTCAAGATCGACCGGCAACCTGAAGCCGGTGTCGATGAAAAGGTGGCGGTGATTCTGCGTGATGTGCGCCGGCATGGCGATGCCGCCGTGCTGGCAATGACCCGACGCTTCGACCGGTTCGGGCTGGAGGTCGAAAACATCCGTTTTTCCGCTCGTGAAATCGGCACCGCCGTGCAATCTTGCCCTGCCGATCTGCTGGCGGCACTGCGACTGGCGGCCCGGCGGATCGGCGATTTTCATACCCGTCAGGTGCCCGATGATCTGGATTTTACCGACGGGGCGGGCCTTCGGCTCGGCTATCGCTGGACCCCGGTCGCCGCCGCCGGGCTTTACGTGCCGGGCGGCACGGCGGCCTATCCGTCTTCGGTGCTGATGAACGCCATACCGGCCAGGGTCGCCGGCGTCGAGCGGCTGGTGATGGTGGTGCCGACCCCCGATGGGCGTGTCAACCCGCTGGTGCT
>CBFDVE010000151.1:0-6370 GCA_965613205.1 uncultured Rhodospirillaceae bacterium | reverse complement strand
GCCGGCGAAACTTTGCGCGGTCTCGGCGATGCGCCCAGTAATTTCATCGATGTCGGACTTAAGCAAGAATTCGGCCATAGGGATCGATGTTCCTTGAATTATCTAAATATTTCCAAACGCGGCAGGGGCACGATAAAGCGCCCGCCCGCGTCTGTGTATTGTTTGTGTTTTGCCATGATCGGGGCGGCGAAGTTCCAGGCCAATATGACGATATTATCGGGCTTTCTATCGTATATGGCGCTCGAAGGCAGCACCGGAATGTGCATTCCCGGCGAATATAGCCCCTGTTTCAGAGGGCTGTCGTCAACGATAAAGTCGATCAGGTCCGCACCGATGCCAAAATGGTACATCAGCGTGGTCGCCTTGGCCGGGGCGCCAAACGCCGCAATGGATCTGCCCTGGGTTTTCAAATCCTGCAACAGGGCCGACAATTCCGCCCCCAGGGCGTCGATGCGATTGCCGAAATCCTGGTAGGTGGCGGCCTTGTCCAGGCCCAATGATTTTTCCAGCCCGACCAGCCCGGCGACCGAGCCATCGACGGGCCGGGTCCCGGCCGTTGTCTGGCAAACGGCGCGCAAAGAACCACCATGGCTCGGCACCCGCTGCACATCGATCAATTCCATATTGTGGGCGGCCATGAAGGCGATCAGCGGTTCGACCGTGTGATAGGCCAGATGTTCGTGATAGATCATGTCGAACAGGGTGTTTTCGAACATATCCAACAAATAAGACACTTCGAAAACAAACACGCCGTCATCATCGAGCAGCAAATGAATGCCATTGAGTACGCCGCCCAGATCGTCGATATGGGCGAACACGTTGTTGGCCGTGATCACCGCCGCCGATCCCCGTTCGGCGCGAATTTCCTCGGCCATGGGGCCTGAGAAGAAACCGCTGATAGTTTCGATGCCGTCTGCGCTTGCCGCCGCCGCGATATCCTTGGCCGGATCGACGCCGAGAACGTCATGGCCGGAGTTTTTAAAGGCCCTCAAAAGAGTGCCGTCGTTGGACCCAATATCAAACACCAGGGACCCGGCGGGCGGATTGTAACGGTCAATCACAAATTGCGCGTAGTCTTCAAAATGTTTAACGAAAACCGGCGATGTTGCCGACACATAGACATAATTTTCAAACAACACCTTGGCGTCAACCACATCGAGCAACTGAACATGGTGGCAGTGTTGGCAGAAAAAAACATCGAGCGGAAAAGTCTGTTGCGGGGTGTCCAACTGATCGGCGGCGACAAACGCGTTGGCCGGCGGGCTGGCCTTGAGCGCCAGAACCCTGGTCAGGGCCGACCCACCGCACAATCGACAGGTGGTCCGGTGCTGGCAAAGGTCGCTCACTCGTCCGGTCGCCACGATATGGTTCCGCTGTCATCGAGCATATCAACCCGCACCACATCGGCCTCGTAGGTGGCCTGGTCGCGGGGGTTGCGCGACAGGGTCAAAAACACCGTGTCTTCGGGAAATTTCATGCCGTGATCGATCATCGGCGGCGTGAACATCATCTGACCGGCCTTGATCAACAGCATTTCCGGCTCATCCTCGCTGCCCGTGGGCCGGTGGTAATATTCGATGCAGCCGGACAGCACATAACAATAGTGCCAGTCGGTCTTGTGATAATGATTGGCCCTGAGCGCCCCTTTTTTCGACTCGATCATGACGGCGGATCGCATCATGCGGTCGACCAGGGGCTGGATCGCGCCCCGGTCATCGATAAATGGTTTTTCCAAGGGCACCAGGGCCTGATCGGGCCAGGTGATGCGTTCTTCTTCGGTGACTGGTTCGATGTCTGGTTCGGACATGATTATTTCCTGTTGCTCCTGTCGCTATAAGGGCCTGCGTCTTATTAAAGTTGCTCAGCCATGGCGTCCATAAGTATCTTCCAGCCGCACGATGTCTTGTTCACTGATGTGGTCGCCGGACTGGACCTCGACCAGGTGCAGCTCATCCCTGGTGCGATTTTCCAGCCGGTGTTTGGCGCCCAGAGGAATGTAGGTCGACTGGTTCTCGGCCAGGGTCAGAATGTCGTCGCCATTAGTCACCGTCGCCGTGCCCGACACCACCACCCAGTGTTCGGCCCGGTGGTTGTGATATTGCAAACTCAGCTTTTCCCCGGCCTTGACCATGATCCGCTTGACCAGAAAACCGGGCCCCTGTTCCAAATTCTGATAATGACCCCAGGGGCGGAACACACGGGAATGGCTTTCGTGTTCGTGGCGGCCTTCGGCGGCCAGGCGGGTGACGATGGTCCTGGCTTCCTGGGCGCGGTCTTTCGGCGCGATGAAAACCGTATCATCGGTCGCGACAATGACCAGATCCGTCACCCCGATGGCGGCGATCAGCGGCTTTTCGCTGCGGATGTAGCAGTCCGAAACGTCATCGATGATGGCATCGCCGAGCACCACGTTATTGGCCTCGTCGGTTTCGGAAATATCCCACAAGGCCGACCAGGAACCGATGTCGCTCCAGCCGAAAGAGGCCGGGATGACCACGGCCCTGTCGGTTTTTTCCATCACCCCATGGTCGATGGAAATACTGGTGGCCCCGGCAAACGCGTCGGCATCCAGGCGCAGGAATGTCAGATCCCGCTGGCCCTTGCCGACCGCGTCGCGGCAGGCGGCAATAATATCCGGGCAGCGGGTTTCCATCTCTTCGATCAGGGCCTTGGCGGCAAACAGGAATATGCCACTGTTCCACTGGTAATCGCCGGATCTCAAATAGTCCTTCGCGGTCGCCAGATCGGGCTTTTCGACGAAGCGGTCGACGGCAAAGGCACCGTCCACGCCGTCCAGCGCCGCACCGCGCCGGATATAGCCGTATCCGGTTTCCGGCTTGTGCGGGGTCATGCCGAAAGTCACCAGATTGCCGGCCCGGGCCGCCTGGGCGGCAATGGTCAGGGCCGCCAGGAAACCGTCCGGGTCCGTAATGACATGATCGGACGGCAACACCAGCATCAGGGCGTCTGCGTCACGCTCGGCGATGCTCAAAGCCGCCGCGGCAATGGCCGGGGCGGTATTGCGTGCCATCGGTTCCAGGATAATATCGCCCTCGCAACCAGCTTCGCGGAAGATTTCGGCGACCATGAAACGGTGATCATCGTTACAGATGGCCAGGGGCGGCCCGAACTGCGGGCCGGTGACCCGGTCCAGGGTGTCCCGGAACAGACTGTTATCGGTGTAGAGCGATAAAAACTGCTTCGGTCGCAGACGCCGCGACAGGGGCCATAATCGCGACCCCGATCCACCCGACAAAATGACCGGTATTATTCCGTCCAAAACCCCTGGCTCCCGCGCCTGTTGATGTCTCCAGACTTTATAGTCGTTTTTGGGGGTTGGGCAAAGAATTCCAGGCAATTGTTGCCGCCCGGCGGGGCAGGGGCGGCAAATCGACGGCCCGGCACCGCTAGTTCGTTATAATTGCTGGCTTATTTGTTGGCATACCCCTTGCGTAGATCAGTCCGACCAACTGTCGGTTCGGATTATCAGGGACGCCCTATTATGGAAATGACGGCGGATACGGCCTTAAAGGAAATTGCGCTGCTAAAGCCGCGCCAGTCGCTGCAAAACGTCGGCGAGAAAAAGGACGACGACGATAAGGATCGCGAAGACCCCGGTTTCCAGGCCTTTGGGCCCGACGGCTTCACTTTTCTGGATTTTCTCGACATCATCAATCCGCTGCAACACATTCCGATAGTCGCCACCCTTTATCGGGATTTGACCGGTGATCAGATCGATCCCGGATCACGCATTGCCGGTGGCACCTTGTTCGGCGGGCCGATTGGCGCCATCGCCGCGACGGTCAATGTGGCCCTGACCGAAACAACCGGCCAGGATATGGGCGATCATATCATGGCCTTCTTAAATGGCGAAGGTGAGGGCGACGAGGCGGCCGATCCCGACATCGGGATCGTGCAACTGGCCAATGGTCCGGCACCCTCCGGACCGGCGGCGGAAGGTGCTACTCTCGCCGCCCTGTCGCCGATTACCGCCAATCTGGAAGTGCTGCAATGGGCCCGCCGTGAAAGCGCCCTGATGGCGGCGGCGGTCCCGGCAGAGACCCGTTGGCAAACGGTCGAGCTGAAAAAACTGCCCGCTGGCCGGGCCGATCCGATGGACGCCACAGAACCCACAGATCCCACAGACCCCTATGATATCGCGACAAATTCGGAAGTCCTCGATTGGGCCCGCTACGAGGCCCGGCTGGCCCGTTCGCCGGGGCAATTGTTCGGCCCGCGCGAGCAGGCGCAGATCGGCGATCAACAAAGGCCGTCGGTGGCCGATATCGCGCGCCAGGATAAAGTCGCCTCGGGCCTGACCCAGGCCCAGTTGATGGGCGCCGCCGCCCCCTCGGGCGGCTGGTTTTCGGAAACCATGTTGCTGGCGCTGGCCAGTTATCAGGACAGCGCCGGACTGGCCAGGCCGGTCCGGCTGGCCGACGGACCCGGCGCCACCGATCAGAACATGAGTGAATAATTCAGCACTTATGGAAATTTCCGTGACCGCCGGTGGCATCGCTTGCTGGACCGGCCCGGACGGTCGAACATGGCGGGTAACCTGCGCCCTTGGCCGTGGCGGGGTCGGCCAAAAACGGGCCGAGGGCGATGGCATCACGCCCGTTGGCCGCTTCCCCCTGCGCCGGGTTTTTTACCGCCCGGACCGAATACCAAATCCCGCTACGGCCCTGGCCGTGGTCGCCCTGGAAGCAACAGACGGCTGGTCTGACGATCCCGCCGACAAAGCCTACAACACTTTGGTTTCTTTGCCACATCCGGCCAGCCATGAACGCCTGTGGCGGCATGACGGGCTTTACGATGTGATCATCGAGACGGGCTTCAACGACGACCCGGTCATCCCCGGCAAAGGCAGCGCCATTTTTATCCACATCGCGCGCGACGATTTCGCCCCGACCGAAGGCTGCGTCGCCCTCAAGCGCGACGACTTGCTCAGGGTTTTGGCCCTCTGCGCGCCCGGGGACCGCCTGATTATTGCGCCATAGGCGCGCGCGCCCCGAAAATACCCGACCCGACCCTGACCATGGTCGCCCCGAAACGCACGGCCATGGCATAATCGGCGCTCATGCCCATGCTCAGCTGGGGCAGGTCGTTGCGCCGGGCGATCTCGCGCAACAAAGCGAAATGCAGGGCGGCTTGTTCCGATACGGGCGGGATGCACATTAATCCGATCACCGGCAATCCCAAGTCGTCCCGGCAGAGGGCGATGAACGCGTCGGCCTGTTGCGGCCAAATTCCGGCTTTTTGCTGTTCTTCCCCCGTGTTGACCTGAACCAAACACTCTACGTGGCGATCTGTCTTGGCCATTTCACGGGCCAGGGCGCGGGCCAGCTTTTCCCGGTCAACGGTTTCGATGACATCGAACAGGGCAACCGCCAAACGCACCTTGTTGGATTGCAAAGGGCCGATCAGATGCAGGGAAAGGTCGTCGTAGCGGGTTTTCAGGTCCGGCCATTTTTGTTCCGCTTCCTGCACCCGGTTTTCCCCGAAGTGCCGATGGCCGGTCGCCAGGGCGGCCTCAATGGCGGCGCCCGGCTGGGTTTTGCTGACCGCAATCAGCGACACCGGATCGGCACCCCGGTCGCAATCTTGCGCCGCCGCCGCAATAGCTGATTTAACCTGGGCCAGGTTGGCCGCGATATCTGTTGTCATGGGGCAAAACCTATCAGTACCCTTTGCCTGGGGCCATCAATAAAAAGACAATGTAGCGCACAACATTCGTTTACTATATTAAGAAACCTTGCATTGACGGAGCCAGCATCGGAATGAACGTGAAGATTGGATTGATCGGCCTGTTGGTCGCCTTGGGCCTATCCTTGAGCGCCTGCACCCAGGGCGAACCGGCGAAAACCGAAAGCGATGTCAACATAAAAAATCAGGGTGTCAACAGCGGCCTCTTTGGTGAGGGCGGATTGTTTGCCGACGATCCCTATGCCAGCGGCCGGACCATCGGCGTCAACAGCTTTTTGTGGCGCGCGTCCCTCGATACCATATCCTTCATGCCGGTCAGTTCCGCCGACCCGTTCGGCGGCGTCATCATTACCGACTGGTATTCCCCGGGCGGTGCGGCCAACGAGCGGTTCAAGCTCAACGTTTACATACTGGGTCGCTCCCTGCGCGCCGACGGGGTCCGGGTGGCGGTGTTCAGGCAGGTCCAGGTGACCCCCGGCAACTGGCAGGATTCCACCCTGGCCGATACCACCGCGACCAAAATCGAAGACGCCATCCTGACCCGGGCCCGGCAGTTGCGCAACGAGATGCTGCGGACTCAATAAGACATGTCCCGCTACAACTTCAGGCAATCCGAGGCCCGCTGGCAGGCGCAATGGGACACCAGGGGCACCTTTAACGTCAC
>CBFDVE010000150.1:0-6374 GCA_965613205.1 uncultured Rhodospirillaceae bacterium | reverse complement strand
AACCAGAACAACAGGGGCGGTTTGTGACTGTAGGTTTCACCGTTCAGGTGCGGCACCAGATAGTCGCCGCCGTTCCACATTTCCCAGGCGACGGCCAGATAGCGGGTCTCGTCGACGGGCAGGAAAGGGCGGGTTTCAAGGGCCGTGGCCATCAGCAAAAGCCACAGGCCACCCCAGATCAGCGGCGACAGGGTGGCCAGCCAGTGTTTGTTCGGCAGAGGCCGGGTCGGTGGGTCAGTTTGCGGAAGGTCGTTCATCGGCCCGGCTCGTTATCCACACCCAGTTCACGTTCGACGTTGTCGTCGAAACTTTTACCGTGCCGATGGGTTCTGTACAAGGATATCCCAAGCGCCCCGGAGACCACGAACAGCAACACCGAAACGCCGATGCGCAGTTCGGGATCAAGCGTTATGCCGCTGCCGATCAAGGCGAAGATGATGGTCTGCGGCAAATAACCGATGGCCGAGCCAACCACAAACGGGACACCGCGCACCCCCGAAACTCCGGCAGCCAGATTGGTCACCAGATTGCTGCCGACGGGCAACAGCCGGATCAGCAGGGTCATGGTCAGCGGATTTCCGTGCAGAAAATTATCGATCTTGCGGACCCTGCGGGGAAAGCGGGTGACGACGAAATCACGGCCGAGTAAGCGGGCATAGGCAAAGGCGGTAATGCAGCCGAGCGTCGTCGCCAGCAACGCCAACGCCGTACCTTCGATAAAGCCAAAGGCATAGCCGCCGAGGAAACAAATGATCTGGCGCGGCAACCCAAGCCCGGTAAACAGGAACCCGACGGCGACAAACAACATGCCGCCGTTGATGCCGCGACCGCGAATTTCCGCATCGATCCAGCCTTCATCGATGGCCGATCCCAGGCCACTGACTTTCAGGCCATAGCCAAGCGCCACCAGGGACGCAATCACGATGATCCCGCGCAGCCAGACCCGTGCCGTCATTTGGGGCTGACCTCGTCTACTACCGGGCGCTTCGCGCGACGCTGCAACCACATGACGCCAATCAGGTCAGAGATGCCGACAAACAAACGATCCAGGGTGCCGTACTTGGAGGCTCCCCGTTGCCGGGGCCGGTGATTGACCGGTACCGATACGACTTTGCCGCCGTTGCGGATCATCAGGGCCGGTAGAAACCGGTGCATGTGATCGAACCGGGGCAGGTCAACAAAGGCGGCGCGGGAAAATACTTTCAGGCCGCAACCGGTGTCCGGCGTATCATCTTTGAGCAGACCGGCGCGGACGCCATTGGCGATTTTCGATGAGATTCGTTTGATCCAGCTATCGCGGCGTTTGGCGCGCAGGCCGGTGATCATCATTTCGGCTGCGTCCGATGTGTCGTTGTAGGCCCTCAGCAAGGCGGGGATGTCGGCGGGATCGTTCTGGCCGTCGCCGTCCAGGGTGGCGATAAGCGGTGCGCGGGCGGCATCGACGCCGCTGCCGATGGCCGCGCTCTGGCCATAACATTGTCGGTGGGCCAGAATCCGCAGGCGGGAATTGTTTGCCGCCGCCTGGCTCAGAATCTCCATCGTGCCATCGATGCTGCCATCGTCCACATAAATGATTTCGAATTCACAAACGCCCTGCATCGCGGCCATGATCTCGTCGATCAACGGGACCACATTATCGACTTCATTGTGAACCGGAACGACAACGGCCAACAGCGGGTCGGGCGGATTATTTTCTTCTGGCAAGTCGGCTGGCCTGTTCTTCAAAGTGCTTTAATATGAGCCTTGCAACAAATTAACAGATCTACAGGAATGGATATATCCCATGACGCCCTTCGAAGAAACCGTGCAGTCCAACTGGATCGATTATAACGGTCACATGAACGTCGCCTATTATTTATTGGTGTTCGATCATGCCTCGGACACCTTGCTCGATCAACTGGAATTGGGCGCCGCCTATCGGGCTCAAAAAAATTGTTCCATGTTCGTCGTTGAAACGCACATTACGTTTGATCGGGAAGTGCTGGAAGGCGAGTTGTTACGGGTCGAAAACCGGATTGTCGGCTATGGTGACAAACGACTGCATATCTATCAGCAAATGAGCGGCGGCGCGACCGGCGAAATGGCAGCAACTAACGAGGTCATGCTGTTACATGTGGATATGAGCCAGCGCCGTACGTCCAGATTCCCGCAAGGGGCGCTCGACAGGATCCAATCGATCTTCAATTCTCAGGAGAAACCTGAACTCCCGGAAGGGACCGGACGGTCGATCAGGCCCTGTTGATGTAATTTTTTACTTGGCCTTGGCGACCGGATGGTTATTCTCAACCGGTATTGCAGGGTAGTTCACAAAGTAGGATGACAATGGAAACTCTCGGACGGGCGGCAGACCTCGCCAATTCCGCATTGACGATGATGCGGGACAAGGGGATTCCGGCTAATCCGAGCAATTTCCATATCTGGTACAACTACTATTCCGGTCAAGATCCTGATTTGCGCCGGACTCTCGATATCATGCTCGGCAACAATCAGGAGTTCACGGAACGGCGCAATCACGAAATTTTCGAAAAATTTTTCTCTTTCTCGCAGGAAGGAGCGGCCATCGAAAGTGCCGCGACCCTGGCCGAAACGGAACTGAACCGGATCATGAAGTATCTCGGTCTGGCCGGAACCAATGTCAGTGAATATGGCGAAGCCCTGGAGACTTTTTCCGGATCCATTGGTCAGGATGTCAGCCCGGATGACTTAAAAGAAGCGATCATCGGTGCGCTGTCGGCAACCCGCGAAATGGAGCAAACCAACAAGCAACTGGCGGAAAAGTTCAATGCCTCGTCGCGGGAAATAAGCCGCCTGCGGGAAGATCTGGAATCGATGCGCGAAGAAGCCATGACCGATGGCCTGACCGGCATCGCCAATCGCAAGTTTTTCGATGCCGAATTGCGCCGTGCCGCCATGGAAGGCATGGAAAATGGCGCGCCCTTGTCATTGTTGATGATCGATATTGATTTGTTCAAGAAATTCAATGATTCCTTTGGTCACCAGACCGGCGACCAGGTGCTGAAGTTGCTGTCGGCCACCTTGCTGTCCAGCATCAAGGGCCAGGATACCGCCGCCCGATATGGTGGCGAAGAATTTTCCGTCATTTTACCAGGCACCGGAATCGATGGCGGCATCCGGGTCGCCGAGACCATTCGCAACGGGGTCGCCAAAAAACAGGTGGTCAATCGTAAAACCGGCGATGTTCTGGGCCAGATCACGGTCTCCATCGGGGTCGGCGAGTTCGAATTCGGTGAGCCGTTGTCGCAATTGATCTCGCGCGCCGACAAGGCTCTTTATGTGGCCAAACGGACCGGCCGCAACAAGGTCAATTCGCAAAACGACAAAGATTATGCCGAAATGACCTTCGACGAATAAGCCTGATGATGCTGCGGCCATGATATACTGAAGAATGTCCAGGTTTTCGCCCAATCCCGTTGATCGTCTGCGCCGTATTATCAATCACGATCAGATTACGTTGACCCTGCTGGCCATGGCTGTCGGAGCCGTAACCGGCGGTGGGGTCATTGTCTTCCGCGACTCCATCATCGCCATGCAGTCTTTTTTTTTCGGCGAACCGGGGGCTTCACTTTGGCAAGATGCCGCCCTGCTGCCGTGGTGGCAGGTGATTGCGGTGCTGGTCATTGGCGGCGCTGTGATTGGACTGGCTTGCAAGTTTCTGATGCCTGAGGGCCGGCCACAGGGGCTGGCCGACGTGATCGAGGCCAGCGCCCTGCGTGGCGGGTCGATGTCTGGCCGGGTCGCCCTGAAAGCGGCTCTAATCAATGCCGCATCCCTTGGTTTTGGCGCCTCGGTCGGCCGCGAAGGCCCGGCGGTGCACTTCGGCGCGGCGTTGGGCAGTTGGCTGGCGCAGGTTCTGCGACTGAACCCGGCGACATCGCGCACCCTGCTCGGCTGTGGTGCGGCGGCGGCGGTTGCGGCTTCGTTCAATGCTCCCATCGCCGGGGCCCTGTTCGCTTCGGAAGTGGTGCTTGGCCATTATGCGCTCAGCGCTTTTGCTCCCATCGTTATTGCCAGCGTCTCGGCGACCGCCGTATCGCGTTATTATTTCGGCGATTTTCCAGCCTTCTCCTTCCCCGAACATGTGATCCAGTCCGTGTGGGAATATCCGGCCTTTATTATCCTTGGCGTGATCGCCGGATTGACCGCCGTCGGCTTCATGAAAGCGATCATGAGCGCCGCCGATCTGGCCCAACGCCTGGCCCTTCCGAACTGGCTCAAGCCGGCCCTCGGCGGCCTGATGGTCGGGCTCATAGCGCTCTGGTTTCCCCATGTGCTGGGGGTCGGCTACGGGGTCACGGAAAGTGCCGTGATGGTGGCCTTTCCCCTTGGCATGTTGCTGGCAATTCTGATGGCGAAAATTGTCGCCACGGTGATCAGTATCGGTTTTGGTTTCGGTGGCGGCGTTTTCTCCCCGGCACTGGTCATCGGGGCCATGCTGGGCGGCGCTTATGGCACGATCTTTACGGTTCTGTTTCCGTCCCTGTCCACCGGTATCGGGGCCTATTCCATCCTCGGCATGGGCGCGGTCACGGCGGCGGTATTGGGGGCCCCCATTTCGACCGCCCTGATTGTTTTCGAAATGACCGGCGACTATGCCTTGACACTGGCATTGATGGTGACCGTGGTCATCGCCTCGCTGATCACCCGTGAATTCCATGGTGGGTCGTTTTTCATCTGGCAACTTGAACGCCAGGGCCACGATCTGCGCGATGGCCTGGAAATGGCTTTGCTGCGCAAAATACCGGTCAACAGTATTTTGTCTGCCGCCGTCGATCCGGCACCTTTGAGCCTGGCCATGCCGGAAATCCGGTGCCGGCTGCAAACATCGGAAGCCGGAGAGCTTTTTGTCATTGATCAACGGGGCGGCCTTGTCGGCACCATCACGCTGGCCGATCTGGATCGGTTCGCCTTCGATGGCGAACTGGATTCCCTGCTCGTCGCCGGTGATGTTGCCCGCCGTCTGATACCACATCTAATCAGCGACGACACCCTGGAAACCGCATTGGATGTTATGGCCGACCAGGGCAAGGAATACTTGCCCGTGGTCGATAACAACGAGACCATGATTCTGCTCGGCAGCCTTCGCGAAAGCCGGGTGCGGGATGCCTACAATCGGGCCCTGCTGCAAAGCCAGCGGGAACAAAGAGGTTTTTAATTCAGCCAGTCATGGCGATCCATGGATGATACAATGACCCTGCGAATGGTCAGATCGCTTGACCCCCGGGGCAGAATATCGAGCGCGATATCATCCCCGGCCCGGCCACTGGCACGCACCTTGCGCAAATAATCCTCCATGCTGTTGACCCGTTTTCCATTGACGCCGATAATGTAATCGCCGGCTTGCAGCCCGGCTTTATCGCCGGGCCCGCCAGCCGACAGACGGGTGATGAAGACCCGGCCTTCGGCCTCGTCGATGCGGGCGCCAAGCCACGGGGAACCGGCAGACGACCGCCGCCCGGTGGCGATCAGTTCGTCGATGACCGGGGCCAGAATATCGACCGGTACGAACATATTGCCGAACACCGGCCGGTGCGACGGCACCGCATCGTTGACCAACAACGAGCCGATGCCGATCAGTCGGCCATTGCCGTCGATCAGGGCGGCGCCGCCATATTCCTGCAAGGGCGGCACCGAAAACAAGGCGTCTTCAATCAGGTATTCCCAATATCCGGCAAAAGGCCTGCGGGAAACAATACGCGCCGCGACGACGGCGTTCCTGGCGCCTTTAGCACTGTGGCTAACAGCCAGGACGCGGGTTCCTGGTTTCAGGTTTTTGGCCAGGCCCATTTGCAGGGGCACGGCATCGATAGGCTGGCGGGCGCGCAACAATCCAAATCCTGTTTCATGATCATAGGCGACCACATCGGCGGCCACAACCGTGCCATCGGGGCCGATCAAGGCGGTGGTTTCGGCCTCCAGGATCAGATATCCGATAGTGAGAACCAGGCCGTTACCATCGATCAGCACGCCACTGCCGAGCCTGCGGGTGCCCAGGGTTTCGGCGGTGCGGGCGGTATCGGGAACCGTCGCGATAACACCCAGGACCGCGTCAAACAGTTGCCCTGCAGGTGGTTTTTCTATTTTGGAAATATGGTTTTCGACCGTCGGCGCACAGGCGGCGGCTATAATCAGGGAGCCGATCACAACAAAGTTAAGCAATTGTCTATAGCCAAGTAATATCATCGGGAATAACTATAGCCTAAATCTGACGGATTTGCGGAATTACAATGAAAATCAAACTTAATCATATTCTGTTTTTAGGTTTCACCTTGATATCAATGGTGCCGGTCATTTTTATGGCCTGGTGGATGCAGCAGTCGGCGCTCGACAGGGAAATCGAGGCGGTGGGGGAAAAA
>CBFDVE010000149.1:0-6395 GCA_965613205.1 uncultured Rhodospirillaceae bacterium | reverse complement strand
TCGACGATGGTGCTCGAAGTCGCCGCCAGGGCCCTGACCAAGCACGCCCTGAATGTTCACTGCGGGCACGACGACGTCTACGCGGCGCTCGACACCGGCTGGATCGTCCTCTTCGCGAAGGACTCCCAGCAGGCCGCCGACCAGGCCATGTTTCGCCATTTGGGGATTGAGCCCAAGGATCAATCGATCCTGTGCCTGAAAAGTTCCGTTCATTTTCGCGCCGATTTCGACGCCATTAGTGAGCACATTCTGGTCGCCGCCGTGCCCGGCCCGACGATCACCGATCCGGCCTTGCTGCCCTACCGGAATCTCAGACCCGGACTGCTATTGACGGGCCACGATAAATTTGATCAGACTTCGCTAACAAACAAAGAAATCAGGGAGCATTAGGCCATGGACCCGCGCAAGGTCAAAACAGCGGCGGACGCCCGCAAGATCGTCAACGAACGCAACCTGCAATACGTTAAAGTCGGGGTCTTCGATATGGACGGTATCTTGCGCGGCAAGTACATGTCGAAATCGAAATTCTTCGCGTCCCTGAAGGGGGGCTTCGGTTTTTGCGACGTGATCCTGGGCTGGGATTCTAATGACGAGCTGTACGATAACGTCACCTATACGGGCTGGCACACGGGCTACCCGGATGCCCCGGTGCGCATTTTGCCCGATACCTGCCGCGATATTCCGTGGGAAGACGGCATGTTGTTGTTCCTGGGCGAATTTGAAGACAAGGCGGAAGAAATCTGCCCGCGCGGGATTTTGCGCCGGGTTTTGAGCCGGGCCAAAGACATGGGATTCGACGTTTACGCCGGTCTGGAATACGAATTTTTCATGTTCGAGGAAACGCCGGATTCCGTGCGCGAAAAGAACTACCGGGATATGAAACTGATGGCACCGGGATCGTTCGGATATTCAGTTATCCGCAATTCTGTCCATTCGGATTTCTATACAGACCTGCTCGATACCTGCATCCACATGGATTTCGAAATCGAAGGCCTGCATGAAGAAACCGGCCCCGGCGTGATGGAAGCGGCCTTGGCCGTTGCCGATTGCCTGGCCGCCGCCGACAAGGCCGCCCTGTTCAAGACGTTTGCCAAAATCATGGCCCAGCGGGTCGGCATGATGGCCACCTTCATGGCCAAGTGGTCGCCCGACTGGCCGGGGCAAAGCGGCCATATTCATATGTCCCTGCGCGACCGCAATAATAAATCCGTTTTCTATGACGGCAAAAAAGAAGGCGGCATGAGCGACCGAATGCGCCACTTCATCGGCGGCCAGCAACTGTTAATGCCCGATGTGCTGGCCATGATCGCACCGACGGTCAATTCCTATACCCGCCTGATCCCCGGTTTCTGGGCCCCGACGGAAGCCAGTTGGGGCATGGATAACAGAACGTGTGCTTTGCGGGCCATTTCAGGTGGCGACAAATCCCAGCGGGTCGAATACCGCATTGCGGCGGCCGACGCCAACCCCTACCTGGCCCTGGCCGCGTCGGTCGGATCGGGTCTGTGGGGCATCGAGCACAAGATCGAACCGGGTGATCCGGTTATCGGTAGTGCGTACGACAAAACATTCCCCAAGAAACTGCAAATTCCCCGCACCCTGATGGAAGCGGCGGGACGGTTCCATGCATCGGGCCCGGCCAGAGATTTGTTCGGTGACGCTTTTGTCGATCATTTTGCCGCCACCCGGGAATGGGAAGAACGGGAATTCCGCAAGCACATCACCGATTGGGAACTGCAACGCTACTTCGAAATTATCTGAACCGGAAAAAGCCAATGTCCTCAACTCTCAGAACCATCACCCCGGTCGACGGATCGCTCTACGTGGAGCGCCCCTACGCCGATCACGTCGCCATTGAACGTGCGCTAACCACCGCCAAGAGCGCGCAAGTGGCCTGGCGCAATACGCCGGTCGAAGACCGCATGGCCATTTGTTCGAAAGCGGTCGATGCCTTCATCGCCAACACGGATGCCATCGCCGAAGAAATAAGCTGGCAGATGGGTCGGCCCATCGCCTATGCCGCCGGTGAAGTGGGCGGTTTCGAAGAACGCGCCCGCCACATGATTGAAATATCCGCCACCACCCTGGCCGATATTCCGATTGAGGAAAAGCAAGGTTTCACCCGGTTTATCCGGCACGAACCCCTGGGCGTTGTGTTTGTCGTCGCGCCGTGGAATTTCCCCTACCTGACATCGGTCAACGCCTTCATGCCGGCGATCATGGCCGGTAACGCGGTGATCCTGAAACATTCGGCCCAGACTCCCTTGTGTGCCGAGCGCATTGACGAAGCCTTCAGGGCGGCCGGATTGCCAGCAGGGATTTTCCAGTTCCTGCACCTGAACCATGCCGATACGGAAAAAGTTATTAGAGCCCCGGAAACCGACTTCGTCGCCTTCACCGGGTCCGTGCCCGGCGGTCAGATGGTGGAAACCGCCGCCGCCGGTCGCTTTATCGGCGTCGGCCTGGAACTGGGCGGCAAAGACCCTGGATACGTGCGCGCGGATGCCAATCTGGATCACGCCATTGACACCCTGATCGACGGGGCCTTTTTCAATTCCGGTCAGTCCTGTTGCGGCATCGAACGCATTTACGCCCATCAAGACGTTTATGACGATTTCGTCGATGGCGCGGTCGATCTGGTCAACAAATATGTTCTCGGCAGCCCGCTTGATCCGGCGACCACATTGGGACCGATGGTCCGTACCGGGGCGGCGGAATATGTACGCGGGCAAGTTCACGATGCCACCCAGGCCGGGGCCCGCGCCCTGATCGACCCGGCAAGCTTCCCCCAACACAAGGAAGAAAGCCCCTATCTGGCGCCCCAGGTGATGGTCGATGTGGACCATTCCATGGAAGTGATGATGGAAGAAAGCTTCGGCCCCGTGCTCGGCATCATGAAAGTCAGTTCCGACGAGCAAGCTATCGAGTTGATGAACGACAGCCCCTATGGATTAACCGCCAGCGTCTTCACCACAGATGTAGACGCCGCCCAGGCCATCGGTGATCGCGTTAACACCGGAACCTGGTTCATGAACCGCTGCGATTACCTGGACCCGGCCCTGGCCTGGACCGGGGTCAAGAATTCCGGTCGCGGCTGCACCCTGTCGGCGCTCGGCTACGATCATCTGACCCGGCCCAAATCATTCCATCTTAAAACCGCCCTTTAGGAACTCACCACCATGACCCATTCCGCTTCCACCCTGACGGGCAACTGGAACTTTCCCACCGCCGTGCGTTTCGGCGTCGGTCGCATTTCCGAACTGGCGGACGCCTGCAAGTCGCTCGGCATGAACAACCCCCTGCTGGTCACCGACCCCGGCCTGGCCGCCCTGCCGATGATCGGCGAGGCCATCGCCGCCAACCAGGCGGCGGGCTTGCCGACCGGATTGTTCACCGATGTACAGCCCAACCCGATCAGCAAAAACGTCGCCGATGGCATTATAGCTTACCGGGACGGCGGCCACGACGGGGTGATCGCCTTCGGCGGCGGCAGCGCGCTCGATGCGGCCAAGGTTATCGCCTTTATGGCCGGTCAGACCCGGCCCATGTGGGATTTCGAAGATGTCGGCGATAACTGGCTGCGCGCCGATCCGGACGGCATCGCCCCTATTGTCGCCGTGCCAACGACCTCGGGCACCGGCTCGGAAGTCGGCCGGGCCGGGGTCATCACCAACGAAGAAACTCACATCAAAAAAGTTATCTTCCACCCCAAAATGATGCCCGGCGTGGTTATTTCCGACCCGGCCCTGACCGTCGGCCTACCGCCCCACATCACCGCCGGCACCGGTCTGGATGCCTATATCCATTGCTTCGAAGCGTTCTGTGCGCCGGGCTATCACCCGATGGCCGAAGGCATCGCCGTTGAAGGAATGCGCCTGGTCAAGGACTGGCTGCCCATCGCCGTGGAAGACGGCGGCAATCTGGTCGCGCGCGCCAACATGCTGAGCGCCGCCTCCATGGGGGCGACCGCATTCCAGAAAGGCCTGGGGGCTGTTCATTCCCTGGCCCACCCGGTGGGCGCGGTTTACAACGTCCACCACGGCCTGGCCAACGCCGTATTCTGGCCTTACGTGATGATCTTCAATAGGGACGCCATATCCAGGCGTATGCGCCGCCTGGCCCGTTACCTGGGTTTACCGAAATCCGATTTCGACGGCGTGCTGGAATGGACGCTTCACTTCCGCAAACAATTGAACATCCCCCACACGGCAACGGAACTGGGTGTCGAGGAAAACCGGCTGGATGAACTGGCCGAAATGGCCGCCAACGACCCAACAGCCAGCGGTAATCCCATAAAAGTAGACGCCGCAGACATGCGCAAAATGTATCAGGCGGCGATGCAAGGAACACTCGACTAAGTGCTGGAAACCGGCCTCCTCGCTTTCTTTACCCTGTTCGCGACGATCAGTCCGATCGACACGGCGGCGGTTTTTGCCGCCCTGACCATCAACAGCTCGGCGGCCCATCGCCGTTCCATGGCGATCAAAGGGGCGCTGATTGGCACCGCCATCCTGGTCGTGTTCTGGCTGATCGGCGATCTGATGCTGAAACGGCTGGGCATTACGCTGGCCGCCCTGCGCACGGCGGGTGGTATTCTGCTGTTGCTGATTGCCATTGACATGGTTTTCGCCAGGCCTTCAGGCGGCGTTTCGACGACCGACGATGAAACCGAAGAAGCCGAACACAAGGATGATATTTCGGTCTTCCCCCTGGCCACGCCCCTGATCGCCGGGCCGGGCACGATGGGGGCGATCATCCTGCTGGCGGCCCAGGCCGGGTCCGACTGGCGAAACCAGATGGCCGTTCTGGGGGGCCTGATCGCGGTCATGACCATTACCCTTGTGCTTTTACTGATCGCCGGAAAGCTGCAAAAATTCCTCGGCGTCACCGGCCTGACCGTGATTGGCCGGGTCATCGGCGTGCTGCTGGCGGCGCTAGCCGTGCAATTCATTTTTGACGGCATTGCATCGTCCGGGCTATTCAGCTAAACAACCGGCCATGACTGATCAAATCGAACAGACACAAGAGTCTATCGTCGCCGACGACCCCATTGTCAGCGCCATCTTAAGCGCCCTGGCCGATGATAAAACACCGACCTTCCAGGATGTCGCCCGTGCCATTGCCGAAAGCAAGCGCAAGCCCAAGGACGGCCCCAATTTGTGGCGCCGTTACATGACCGCCGTCAAGCAACAGGCTACCCATTTAGCCAAGACAGGCCGGATTCAAATTATCCGCAAAGGCGAGGTCGCCGATCCCTCAGATTTCAGAGGAATCGTCAGGATGCGGCTGCCTCGCTAATCAGTACTTAAGCTTGATCCCGACCCGGCGATTTTGAGCGTTTTTGACACCATCACCGGTATCGTTACTCGACAGCAATCAGGTGCGCCTTGAAATCACGGGTTGCCATCAGGTCTTTGCAACGATCAAAACGCTCCTGGGCGTAGGCGCTGAAATCTTCCGCGGTATTGTCATTGGCCACCTGCAAAGCCCCCCACAGGGTCCATAGCAAATCACACATGGCCTTGTACAAGACCATGCGGCCGGCCTGCGCCCGGTTCGGTGGGCCATCGAAGTAGGCTTCCATCAGGGCGGCATCCTGGGCTGCCCCGAACGAAGCTTCGACCGATAAATCGGCCAGATCCCACATGCCATCGTTGTTACCGGCGTATTCCCAATCGACCACATACATGATATCGCCGCCGTCGAGAAAATTTTCGGCCAGCGGGTCGCAATGACAGGGAACCAGGGCGGCCGGGTGAGTGGCAAGCGCCTCACGAACCGCCTCCGCGTCCTGTTGCAACCGGGCAAAGCCTTTAGGAATCCAGGCCTGTTTGCCCTTCAGCAATTGCAGATAGTCATCCATCATCTTGAAAATATTAAATTCGGTGGCAAACATTTCGCCGCAATCATGAACCTGTCGCAAGGCCCGCCCGGCACGGGCGACGGCATCCAAATCCTCGAACGCCGCCGCACTCATGGTCACCGTCCCTTCCAGAAACCGGGTCAATTGAACGCCCGTGGACGCATCGAAGTACAACACCTGGGCGTTGACCCCGGCACGGGCCGCTACATGGACGTTGGTTTCTTCCGCCACCCGGTCGATATATTCCTCCGTGCCTTCGCCGGCGATGCGTAGCATATAGGTCTCACTGTCAGCGGTGATTTTGAAATTACGATTGGTCAGGCCACCCAGACGTTCACATTGAATATGTACCGGGTCCATGTCCGCAAACAACGGAATCCGTTGCAGGGTTTTCAGGGCTTCGATCATGCCTTCAGCCGTTCGTTACTCGGGTCATAAGCCGGGCCATCCAGCCGGGTCGCCGGATAGGTTTCGCCGAAGGCCTCGATTTCGAAATCCGAATGTTGGCATTCTTCAATGGGCAAATATCCGA
>CBFDVE010000148.1:0-6440 GCA_965613205.1 uncultured Rhodospirillaceae bacterium | reverse complement strand
TCCATGGCGGCGTGTTCCGATGTTCAGTCGTTTTGTTTGTAGGCATCAGTGGCCTGTCGGGAGTCGTTATTGAACCCGGCCAAACGCACTTTTTCGTTTTGCCGGGCCAGATCAGTCGCCAGCATGTCCAGATCGCCGATGATGCCTTTGATGGTGGCGCGAAATGGTTCGGCCGCACCCCTCGGCACCAGGCCGAAGCGTTTGCACAAATCGGCGACCTTGCCTTGTAACGCGTGCAGATCGACCATTTTGTTTTCCGCCAAAAGACTCCTGGCCGTGCTGATCAGCGAGGCGATCTTGTCGGCATCGACCATAATGGCGATGGTTTCATCTTCAGGCCGGGGCATCGGGCTGGGCTCCGTTCAAACGGTACATATAAGCCAGTATTTCGGCCACGGCGGCAAAGGCCTCGATGGGAATTTCGCTGTCGATATCGACGGCGCTGAGAATTTCAGCCAGGTCCGCATCGGTGCGCACTTTAACACCGGCGGCGAAGGCGACCTGCAGGATTTGTTCGGCGACGCCGCCCCGGCCCCCGGCCAGCACCTTCGGTGCGTACTCGCTGTCAGACTGATATTGCAGGGCGACCGCGATTGGCGTGCTGCCAACCGGCCTTTCACCCTCAGAGGTGTCATTCGTATCCGTCACATTTTCTAACCCAATAAATCCCACCTGCCAGCATCGCCGATCATGCTTAAAACTTCTTTAAAGCCGTGACGACGAAAGCAATGAAAGGATGAGTCATTACAGGCGTTTACCCGATGTTAAGCGTTATCTGTTGAACTGTACCTGATCGAAGACGAGACCGGGTGTTTGGGACATGACCGGACGCGTTCCCCGAATTGACGGGGCGATCGGGATCGTAAGCATAGGGTTTGGTGTGATGGCATTTGAAAGTATGACATTGTTCGGCTTGGTCAAGAACCGCCTCAGCTGGTTGACCCAGCGGCAGGAAATCCTGGCCCAGAATATTGCCAATTCCGATACTCCCAACTACCGCCCCAGCGACCTGAAAGCCTACGATTTCGGTGAATTGGTGCGGCGCAAGTCCATGCAATTGACCATGACCACCACCGACCCGGACCACTTGAGTGGAATACGCCGTCGGATCAGGGATTTCTCCTCTGAGGTCGAACGCAAACCCTTCGAAACCAGCCCCAACGGCAACTCGGTCATACTCGAAGAACAAATGGCAAAAGTCAGCGAAACGGAAATCAACCACCGGTTCACCACCCAGATTTATAAAAAGCACCTGAATTTGATCAAAATTGCCCTTGGCAAATGACTCAGGCAAGTGAAGCAGGAATTTGACAGGTAAAAAATGGCGGACGATCTTTTAAACACCATGCGCATTTCTGCGGCCGGAATGCGGGCCCAGAGCACCCGGCTCAGGGTGATCTCGGAAAACGTCGCCAATGCCGGGTCCCTGCCTCAATCGCCAGGCGAGGAACCCTACCGGCGCAAGGTGACGACGTTCAAGAACGTCCTTGATCGCTCCCTTGGGCTCGACACGGTCAGGGTCGGCAAGATCATCACCGATAAATCGGCCTTCGGCAGAAAGTTCGACCCCGGTCATCCGGCCGCCGACGACGACGGCTACATCCAGACCCCCAACGTCAACACTCTAATCGAAATGATGGACATGCGGGAAGCGCAGCGGTCTTACGAGGCCAACCTGAGTGTGATCAAGACCTCAAAGGCGATGCTCAACAGCGCGCTGGAAATTCTTCAATAGTTTTAATTTTGCGACACGTTAGCAGGAGTTAATCATGGCAGTGCCCATCCAGAACCTAACCAACGCCTTGTCGGCCTATGCCCAGGCACCGGCCGGCGGAACCGTCGGCATGAACCCCCGTGACGGCCAGGGCGGCAGTGAATTTGCCGATCTGGTCAAGGGTGCGATAAAACAGGCCGTCACCATCGGCGAGCGCAGCGAGGCCATTTCCATCGCCGCCATCCAGGACCGTGCCGATATCAACGAAGTGGTGACCGCCATCGCCGAAGCGGAAATCACCCTGCGCTCGGTGGTTGCCGTGCGCGACAAAGTGGTCGAAGCCTACCGGGAAATTCTCCGTATGCCGGTCTGATTTTCAATTATGGATGAGGTCGCCGTCCTTGAAGTTGGCCGAGAAGCGCTTTTCGTTATTCTGAAAGTTTCCGGGCCGATCATGATAGCGGGCCTGGGCATTGGCCTGCTCATCGCCCTGTTTCAGGCCTTGACGACGATCCAGGAATTGACCCTGACGTTCGTGCCAAAAATCATCCTGATTTTCGTCGCCATTATTCTCACCCTGCCGTTCATGATGACAACGATCGTCGAATTCGCCAACGGCCTGTTCGAACGCATTGCCACCCTTGGATAAAGACCATGTTATCTGAGTTACTGCAACTCAACCTGTTCGCCTTCTTCCTGGTATTTTTTCGTGTCGGCACGGTGATGATGCTGCTGCCGGGGTTCAGTGCGGCCTATATCAATATCCGGATGCGCCTGATCATCGCCCTCGGCATGACCCTGATGCTGACCCCGTTGTTGCTGGATATTCTGCCGGTGATGCCGGATAGCGCCCTGGCGCTGACCCTGTTGATCATCGCCGAAGTTATCATCGGCCTGGTCATCGGCCTGACCATGCGCATCCTGCTCGGTGCCTTGCAAACGGCGGGCACGTTGATAGCCCTGGTGTCATCGCTGGCCAATGCGCTTATTCAAGACCCCATTGCCGAACAGCAAAGTTCGCTGTTATCAGCGTTCCTGGGAACCCTTGGTGTGGTGCTGCTGTTCGTTACCGATATGCACCATCAGATGATCCGCGCGGTGGTCGAAAGCTACGTGCTGTTCCAGCCGGGCCAGTCATTGCCGTTCGATGATTTTTCCGAATTGCTGTCGAGGCGGGTCGCCGACAGTTTCCGCCTTGGTGTGCAACTGGCCTCCCCGTTTATTGTTATCTCGATCATTTTTAATTCGGGCATGGGCATCCTGGGCCGGTTGATGCCCGCCCTGCCGGTGTTTTTCTTCGCCATGCCGTTGCTGACTTTGACTCAGATAGTATTGCTTGGCGCCGCCTTATCGACCATGCTGCTGTACTTTCTCGAACGTTTCGAGGACGGCATGTTTGTGTTCCTGGGACCCTAGGATTTTCCATGGCCGAAGAAGACGACGCAGACAAAACAGAAGACCCGACCGAAAAAAAGAAAGAAAAAGCCAAGGAAAAGGGTCAAACCGCCAACAGCATGGAAGTCAAAAGCTGGGTGGTGCTGATGATCGCTACACTGGGCCTGGCTTTCATGGCCTCGGGTATCGCCACCGATGTGCGACTTCTGTCGACCAAGTTCATCGAATTCCCGGATCAAATTCCCATGGACAACCAACATCTGATCAAGATGATGGCCGATACTTTGTTGCAGGCGGGCCTGACCCTGGCACCGTTTGTCGGATTGTTGCTGGTGGTTCTGGTGGCCAGCAGCCTGGCCCAGACAGGACTGATCTGGGCGCCCAAAAAAATCAAACCGGAAGCCTCGAAGATTTCCCTGTTCAAGGGAATCAAAAGAATGTTTTCGGCCCGGACACTGGTTGAATTTATCAAGGGCATTGTCAAAATTACCCTGGTCGTCGTGGTCGGGTTCTCTCTCGCCATCCCCTTGCTTGATGACATCGTGTTGTTCCCTATTCGTGATATCTCTGTTTCGCTGGACCGCATCCTGGAAGTTGTCATCTGGATCTCAATGGCGTCTTTTGCCGTGATGACGGCGGTCGCCGTGCTGGATTACGCCTACCAGCGCTACAACTACATCAAAGAACTGAAGATGAGCAAGCAAGAGGTCAAGGACGAACACAAGCAATCCGAAGGGGACCCCCAGATCAAGGCCCGAATCCGGCAAATCAGGGCCGAGCGGGCGCAACAGCGGATGATGGCGGCGGTGCCGAAAGCCGATGTGGTGATCACCAACCCGACCCATTTTGCGGTCGCGCTCAGTTACAAAATGGATGACATGCAGGCCCCGGTGCTGGTTGCCAAAGGGGTCGACAGCCTGGCCCTGCGAATCCGTGAAGTGGCCGAGGAAAACGATATCGCCATTGTCGAAAACCCGCCCCTGGCGCGCGCCTTGTACGCCGCCGTCGAACTGGACGAAGAAGTGCCCGGCGAACATTATATGGCGGTCGCCGAAGTGATCGGGTATGTCATGCGTATGCGCGGCGAACTGCCGCCTGTTGGTGCCGATCAGTAAATCATGAAATCACCCTCTTCATCGTCAGGCGCCGCCAACCCCGGCATGGGCAGGACGATGCTGGCGGGCCTGAGCGTGCTGGCCGCCACCGGCCTGGCCGTGCTGGCCTGGCGTGGTGGCCTGGCAGCGGCGATCAATTTGCTGCTGGCGGCCCTGGCCGGCGGGCTATTGGTTATCGGCAGTATCTTGCTGGCCTTCAACCGGCGGCATCATGGCCAGGGCGAAACCCTGGTCGCGGCCTTCGAACACAGCCAGCTTGGGGTTTTCATTACCGATCTGCCCGTGCAAGGGAACGCCCCGTTTCGCTACGTCAACTTAGCCTTTGAAAACCAGTTTATCGATTCTGCCGCGGTCGATCTGCATAAAACCAACAGCCTGGAAGCCCTGGCCCGATTACTGGAAGGGGGCGAGCGTTCGGCCGATGAACTGGCCCGCCTGCAAATAGCCGCCGACGCCGGTGAAGAGGCCCATTCAGACTTGCCGGTGCGGGCCGAAGGCGGCGGGCTTGGCTGGCGCCGCATTTCGGTCACCCCATTCGAACATGGTAACGTCAAACATGGCAGCAAGGGGCAGCGGGCGGCCCTGTGGCAATCGGAAGACATCACCGTGCGCTACGAAATCGATTCCGTGCGATTGCGCGAATACGACACGCTGGCGGATTATATGGATCACCTGCCGGTCGGCTATTTTTCCGCCGACGATGAGGGCCGGATTATCTATGCCAACAAGGTGCTGATGGATTGGCTCGGCCTGGCCGCCGGGGCCTTCGCCGCCGCAGATATCTTCTTTGCCGATTTCGTCGTCGCCGCCATTGGTGATAATGGCGGCAGATCGTCGGACTCTCACCAAAACGGCGATGTCACGTTGCGCAGCAAGGATGGCAACCTGTTCAGCGCCTGTTTACTGCAATCGGGCCATATGGACGACGAGCAAGAACTTCTCTACAGCCGTTCGGTGCTGATCCGGGGGGTCGCCTGGAGCGATGACACCGTGGCCGACGGGCCGGCCACGGGTCACTTGAGCTGGCTGTTCAACGACGCGCCCGTCGGCATTGTCCTGCTCGATCTGCACGGCGAGGTGACGGACGCTAACCGGGCCTTTTTGAAACTGCTCGGCGTGCACCGGGACGGGGTGGTCGGGCGGCCTTTCACCGACCGCATCAACAAGGAAGACCGCGGCGATGTCACCGCCCAGCTATCCAAGGTGGTGATGGGGATTATGCCCGCGACCCATCTGGAAGTGCGCCTGCCGGCCATGGGCGAACGGGAACTGGTGGCCTCGCTGTATGGCAGCCGGGTGGTCGATAACGGCGGCGAAATATCCGGCCTGGTGCTGCACTTTATCGACAGCACGGAACAGAAAAACCTGGAAGTGCAATTCGCCCAGTCGCAAAAAATGCAGGCCATCGGCCAATTGGCGGGCGGCGTGGCGCACGATTTCAACAACCTGCTGACCGCCATGATCGGTTTTTCCGACCTGTTGCTGGGCCGCCACGGGCCGGAAGATCCGTCCTTTGCCGATATCATGCAAATCAAGCAGAACGCCAATCGGGGGACCAATCTTGTGCGTCAGTTGCTGGCTTTTTCAAGGCAGCAGACTCTCGAGCCGACCATTCTCGATGTGGCCGATGCGCTTGGCGATCTGTCCCACCTGCTGAGCCGCCTGATCGGCGAAAATATCGAACTGGTGATCACCCACCAGCGCCATCTGGGCCTTCTAAAAGTGGATCGGGGCCAGTTCGATCAGGTGGTGATCAACCTGGCGGTCAATGCCCGCGACGCCATGCCCAAGGGTGGCGAGCTGCGCATCACCGCGCGGCACACCGAGGAGGGCCTCGAGTTCGACAGCTATGATGCGGAGACGCTCTTCTACCGCGCCACGGAGCTCATCAATCGGCGCCAGTGTCCCGAAGCGGTCGTGCTCTATGATCGCCTGGCGGACGAGTTTCCGACCAGTCGCTACCGCTCCCCCTCCCTTTACAACGCCGGCCTCTGTCTCTCCGACACCGGCGACGAGGAAGGGGCCGGTATTGACGGCACCCTTGCCCTGCTTGACTGGATGGTGGCCAATAACAAGGCGATGGATCACTGTCTGGTGGGAGAGCCGACTTGCCCAAACGAGATGGGCGAGATGATGAAAATCGGCCGCCGCGGCTCGATGACCGCCTATTTCACCGCCCGCGGCCGGCAGGGCCATTCCGCCTATCCGCAGCGTGC
>CBFDVE010000147.1:0-6441 GCA_965613205.1 uncultured Rhodospirillaceae bacterium | reverse complement strand
CCCGGCGGCTGAAGTGCCGGTGCTGGTCGGGCCGGAAGGCACCGCCCTGTCGGGCAGCGCCGTCATTTGTGAATTCCTCGACGAAATCCATCCCGACCCGCCGCTGATTGGCCGCCATCCCCTGGAACGGGCCGAAGTGCGCCGTCTGGTCGCCTGGTTCGACCGTAAATTCAATAACGAAGTGACCGAAAACCTGGTCGGCGAGAAAATCATGAAGCGGTTTTTGGGCCTGGGTAATCCGGATTCAAAAATGATCCGGGCCGGGTACAGCAATATTCACACCCATCTGGACTACATTTCCTACCTGATCGAACGGCGCAAATGGCTGGCCGGCAATGAAATGACCCTGGCCGATATCGCCGCCGCCGCCCATCTGTCCTGTGTCGATTATCTGGGCGATGTGCCGTGGGAAGACCATCCCGGGGCCAAGGACTGGTACGCCCGGATCAAATCCCGCCCCAGCTTCCGCCCCCTGCTGGCCGACCACATCCCCGGTGCGCCGCCGGCCAAACATTATACCAATCTGGATTTTTAAATCGTGTCCTGAAATTGCCGGGGCGTGAGGATTGGAATGGGAAATGCTGAAGCCAGCACCAGCAAATCCTTATCGCCGGTGACCAGCACGTCAGCCTTTGCCGCCACAGCCAATTCAACAAAAGGGCGATCAAAGGGATCACGGCAATCAATATGAACGGTTGAGACCGGTACGGTGACAGTTTCGCACCAGGGCAAATGGTCGGCCAGTAAATCTTCCCGTTCGTCGCGTGTCAGCCTGAATTTAGGGTAAGACAGAACCCGGATCAGCTCCGCCATGGTATCGTGGCTTGCCAACGGACAAATAGCATCAGACTGCCATGCGGTGCGCAACCACGATAACGAACCCTCTTGGAACAACAAAGCTGACAGCAGCACATTGGTGTCGAGAACCAGGCGTGGCGGGGTTGCTCGTTGTTCAGGTTCTTTTTTGTTCATCGCGCGCCCAGGCAATTGCGTCGTCCATGTCGTTTTCCAACAGGCCTAAATCAGCCAGCTTGGCACGTACGGCATTGGCTTTGGTCAGCCGCACGGGAACCAGGATAATGCGTCCATTATCTTCCGATACGTCGAAATACTCTGTTTCCGGACAGAACGATAAAACTGCCTTGGGCAAGGTCAGCTGATTCTTTGTGGTTAATTTTGCAAGCACGCCGATTCCTCTTATAAGAATGTAAGAATGTAAGGATATATTACATTATCTAAGAACCGAATTCAAACGTTCTAAATCCGGCCCTGATTTTTCAAGGTCCCGCGCAGGTCACTGAGGATGTGGCTGGTTCCGTCCACGTCGATCAGGGCGTCGATCCGCCAGTCCACATGGACGCCGGAAATCTTGCGGTCCTGACGTCGTCGCACATCGCCCGTGGCGATGTCGATAAAGGCGAACATTTTTTGTGATTTGGGGTCTTCGATGACCTTCAGGAAAACCCCTTTTGGGTTGACGAAAATATCGCCAACATCCGGCTCCACGCCTTCGCCTATAGCGTCCAGGCCGAAGGCCGGACGGGCGTTGCAATCGATCAGCAGGTCGTCCGGATCGACATAGATCAGGGCCACACCGGGTCCCGGCACCGGGTCGACCTGAACCAGGTAGTGGTGAATGTATTCGGTGCCTTGCCGTTCGGCCTTGACATACAAGGTGCCATCGCCGCCGAGCCGGAAGACCCCATGGCCGTTGGCGATGCTGGCCGCCGCTGTGGGTTCGAACGATGCCGATGACGGCCCGGCCATGCGGTTGGTTTTATCCGCTCCCAGGACTTTGGTGACCTCGGTGTTTTTCAGATTATGGGGAATTTTGCCGGCCAGTATATCCAACATACTTTCCAGGGTTTGCCGTTCGACCCGCTGGAAGGCCTCTTTGGTGTACCAGGCCAGGTGCGGGGTCAGGATAACATTGTCCCGTCCGGCCAGGGCATAATCCAGGGATAGCGGTTCGTCTTCAAACACATCAATCCCGGCCCCGCCGATGCCGCCATTGTCCAGGGCACTGACCAATGCCGCCTGATCAACAATGGCCCCGCGCGACACATTGATCAGCAGACAATCGGGCTTCATGCGGGCCAGTTGCTCAGGCCCGATCATGGCGCGGGTTTCCTCCGTCAACACACAATGGATGGAGACGAAATCCGATTGCTCCAGCAATTCGTTCAGGTCCGTGAATGTCACTTCCAGGCCTTTGCCATCATCCACATAAGGGTCGAACGTCAACACCTTCATACCAAATCCCAGGCAGCGCCGGGCCATGGCCGTGCCGATGCGGCCGAAACCAACCAGCCCCATGGTCTTGCCGCTCAGATCAAGGGCCCGTAAATCCTGGCTCGGCCAGGCCCAGCCGTCCCGTTTTATAAGGCGATCTATTTCAGGGATTCGTCTGGCCAGGGCGATCAGCAGGGCGAAAGCGTGATCGGCCACGGTGCCGGAGCCATAGGCCGGACAATTGGCGACCATGACACCCCGGCGGGTGGCGGTATCCATATCAATGGCATCGATGCCAACACCGTACTTGACGATGCCTTTAAGCCCGGTCGCCGCCTCGATCACCGGGCCGCTGATGGGGGTATAGCAGGTCAGGATCAGGGCCGCGTCACGCGCCGCCTCGATCAGGCCGGCCTCGTCGGTGCGGTCCGTGGTGATCAATTGCGCTACCTGTTCCAGTCGGGCCCGGTATTGTTCGGTAATGTCAAGCTCGGCGTCGGTGCGCAGAATAATCGGCTTCAAAAATCTTTCTCCCGGTAAATTTGGTTGTCAGGCACGTCTGACAAATGCACTTTACCTTTTATGACTTCAAGTGCGCCACGTTTGTTCTGTTTTGGTTTGGGATATTCGGCCCAAGTATTGGCCCGCGCTTTGATCGCCAAGGGCTGGTCCGTGGCCGGAACCTGTCGTGACAAAACGGAACTCGATGATCTGGCGGCGGAAGCCTTCCTGTTCGATCAGGCCGAAGACATTTCCCCATGGCTGGCCGGGGCGACCCATGTGCTGTCCAGCGTGCCGCCGGGGCAAGATGGCGACCCGGTGCTGAACCGCTACGGCGATCAACTGGCAGCCATTCCCTGGGCCGGATATTTGTCGACCACCGGCGTCTATGGTGACCGCGACGGTGGTTGGGTACGGGAAGGCGATGCGCTTAATCCCACATCGGACCGGGCCACCCGCCGGGCCGCCGCCGAAGCCCAGTGGCGGGCCCTGATGCCGGTGCATATTTTCAGGCTGGCCGGAATCTACGGTCCCGGTCGTAACGTGCTGGACGGCAAGGCCCGGCCCATTGAAAAACCCGGCCATATGTTTTCGCGCATCCATGTGCATGATATTGCCAATGTGGTTCAGGCGTCCATGGCCCGGCCCCATCCCGGCGCCATCTATAATGTATGCGATGACGAAGCCGCCGCCCCGGCTGAGGTTATCGCCTATGGCTATCGCTTGCGCGGCCTGGCCCCGCCGCCGACCGAGGATTTCGCGCAAGTGGAAAAAGACATGTCACCCATGAAACGCAGTTTCTGGGCCGATAACAAACGGGTCGATAATTCAAAGATCAAGTCGGAATTGGGGGTCAAGCTGATCTACCCGACCTACCGCGAGGGACTGGCCGCCTGTATGTGATCGATCAGGCGACCCAGTGTGCTGGTCAGGCGGTCCAGGTCGGTGGGGTCCGACAGGCGGTGATCGCCGTCCTTGATCAGGGTCACTTCGACATCGTCGCTGGCCAGTTGTTGCTGTAGGTGCAGGGCGGTTCGCCACGGCACATCATCATCTTTCAGGCCCTGGATCAGGCGCACGGGCAGGGCCAGGGGAATGGCGGCGTTTAGCAACATCTGTGTCCGGCCATCTTCGATCAGGTCGCGGGTGATGACGTAGGGCTCGTCATCGTATTCTGTCGGCACGGTGATGAAGCCATCCCGTTCAAGGACGGCCCGGTCGTCATCGGTTAATTCATTGTCGATCAGGTATTCGGTGAAATCCGGGGCCGCCGCGATACCGATCAACCCGGCGATGCGTTGCTTCAGCTTTAGCGCCACCAGCAACATGATCCAGCCACCCATGGACGATCCGATCAGGATCTGTGGCCCTTTGGTCAATTGATCGACGGCAAAAACGGCGTCTTCGGCCCACAACCCGATGGTGCCGTCCCGGAAGGCGCCCTCCGACTGACCGTGGCCACGATAGTCGAAGCGCAGGAAACTGACTTTTTGTTGCCGGCACCAGGCCTCGACCGCCAGGGCCTTGGTTCCCATCATGTCGGACATGAAGCCGCTTAAAAACACCACGCCGGGGGCATCGGTATTTGCGCTGAATTGATGGTAGGCGATTGCCGGGCCATCATCGCGTGTTAGTATGGACGGGGTCGGAGTTTCGATCATGACAGGACCCTGAATATCTCATGGATCGAGACGCAATGGAACACACGAAAGAACAAACGGATGATGCCGGGCGCATGGCCACGGTGATGCAGGTGGTGCCGTCCCTGGTTCAAGGCGGGGTCGAACGGGGCACGGTGGAAATCGCCGGAGCCATCGTTAAGGCCGGGGGCCGGGCCATCGTGGTTTCCTCAGGCGGCCCCATGGTGCACGACCTGACCCGGGTCGGGGCCGAACACATTACCCTGCCCGTGCACAGCAAGAACCCGCTGGTCATGCACAACAACGTGGCCCTGCTGCAAAAACGGATCACCGACCTGGGCGTCGATATCGTCCATGTGCGATCCCGCGCCCCGGCGTGGAGTTGTTTGCGGGCGGCGCGCAAGGCCGGGGTGCATCTGGTGACCACCTTCCACGGCACCTATTCGAGCGGAAACTGGTTCAAGCGCTATTATAATTCTGTGATGTGCCGGGGCGAACGGGTGATCGCCATTTCCAATTTCATCGCCGGTCATATCCGTCGCCTGTACGGGGTCGATGCTGCCCGAATCCGGGTCATTCACCGGGGTGTGGACCTGGATCGGTTCGACCCCACCGTGGTCAGCGCCGAACGGGTTGTCGCCCTGGCCGGCACCTGGCGCCTGAGCGACGGGTTGCCGGTGGTCATGTTGCCCGGTCGATTGACAAGATGGAAAGGCCAGACTGTTTTCATTGAAGCCATCGCCCGGCTCGGGCGCCGCGATATCCGCTGTGTTCTGGTCGGCTCTCACCAGGGCCGCACGGGCTACAAGCAGGAACTGGAAGACCTGATCGAAAAACACGATCTGGGCGAAATCGTCCGCCTGGTGGATGACTGCAAGGACATGCCGGCGGCCTATATGTTGACCGATGTGGTGGTTTCGGCCTCGACCGACCCGGAAGCCTTTGGCCGGGTGGTGGCCGAAGCCCAGGCCCTGGGTCGACCGGTGATCGCGCCCGACCACGGCGGTGCGCGGGAAACGGTGATTGCGGAAAAAACCGGCTGGCTGGTGCCGCCCGGTGATGTGCAGGCGTTGGCGAGTGCCATCGACCATGCCCTGTCCCTGGACGGCCCGACCCGTCGGCGCATGGCCGACCTGGCCATCAAAAACGTCAAAATGCATTTTTCCAAGGCCGCCATGTGCGCCAAAACCCTGGATGTATATGACGAAATCCTGCACCGGGACTTAGCGACCTGATGGGGACGGGCGACAGAATACTCATCATCAAACTGGCCGCGCTTGGCGATGTCGTCCAGGCCCTGGGTCCCTTCGCCGCCATTCGCGCCCATCACCGGGACGCCCGGGTGGTATTGTTGACCACCGCCCCCTACCAGGACCTGGCCCGCGCCACCGGCCTGTTCGATGATATCTGGCTCGATGAACGGCCCCGTGGGGTTGATCTGGCGGGGTGGATGAGGTTACGCGCGGCACTGCGCGCAGGACAGTTCGATCGGGTTTATGATTTGCAAACGTCCGACCGCAGCTCGTTTTATTTGCGCCTGTTCTGGCCCGGCCCCCGGCCCCGCTGGTCGGGCATTGCCAAGGGCTGTTCCCACCCCCATGCCAACCCGTTGCGGGATACCCTGCACACCCTGGACCGTCAGGCCGAACAGCTTGCCATGGCCGGGATCGAAACCGTTCCACAGCCGGGAACTGCGTTGACAGGCAACGATTTCCAGGCCGCCAGCCCTGAATTTCTGAGCAATCTGGGACTGCGCCCCCCGTTCGCCCTGCTGATCCCCGGCGGCGCCGCCCACCGGCCCGCCAGCGGATTGTCTGCTCGGGATTGGAACATCGCGCCTGAGCCGCGAACCCGAGCATTCGATATGGGTGCAGAACCACTCAGATCAGCCCCCGGAAGCCGGTCCGGCCTAGGTTTGCTTGGCGTAGCGGCCGAATCGAGGGTGGTTGGATGGAATGAGCCGGCGGGGATCGACGAAGAGCGAAGCCCCCGGTACCTCTTGGGCCAGGAAGAACATGGCCCTCGGAGGACCTGATGCCCGCCACGGAGAGGACAGTAGGGGCTCTTG
>CBFDVE010000146.1:0-6466 GCA_965613205.1 uncultured Rhodospirillaceae bacterium | reverse complement strand
TTAACGGTCATGTCTGTTGGCCAGCATGTCCTTTATATAGGGCAGGATGCGAGCGATTACGATATCGACGCCACGGGAATTGGGATGAATGGTGTCGCTTTGGTTTAACGCCGGAATGGCCGCCACACCGTCGAGAAAAAACGGATAGAGCGCGATCTTGTGTTTTTTCGCAAGAAAAGGATAAAGGGCGGCAAATTCCGCACCGTATTCCGGGCCCAGATTGGGTGGGGCCCGCATCCCGGTCAGCAGCACCGCCGGGCGCTTGTCGCGCTTTGCCAACCGGCCGATCAGGGTATCCAGATTGGCCAGGGTGGCGGCGGGATCCAGGCCGCGCAAACCATCATTGGCCCCCAACTCAACGATTACCGCGTCCATAGTATCGTCACCGGCCATGGCCATGGCCCAATCCAGTCGCGACAGGCCCCCGGCAGACGTATCGCCCGACACCCCGCCGTTATAGACAATGGCCGGGAGACCGCTCTCATTCAGCGCTGTTTGCAGCTTGACCGGAAAAGACTGGTCTTGGGGCAGGCCGTACCCGGCAGTCAAGCTGTCACCGAGGGCCAGAATGCGAACCGGTTCAGACGCCTTTGGCGCGGCCATCGGTAACACAATTGTCATTACCCCAATCACCGCCAATGCAGTCACAACATTGACAAGGTGCACCATTGCGCCATATCGCTGAGAGAGCATTTTATTCAACAGGATCACCATGCCGGATCATTCCCAAGCCGCAATTCATCTCGAAGCCGTTGAACTTACCCTGACCAGCAACGCCGGCCAGGTCAATATATTGCGAGGTATTAACCTTTTGGTCGAGCCCGGCGAAAGCGTTGGCCTGGTCGGCCCCAGCGGGTCGGGCAAGACATCCATGCTGATGATCATTGCCGGGCTTGAACGGCCAACTGCGGGCCATGTCGGTATTGCCGGGCAGGCCATCGAAGCCATGGGCGAAGACGACCTGGCCCTGTTCCGCCGCTCCCATGTCGGTATCGTGTTTCAGGATTTCCATTTACTGCCGACCATGACGGCGCTGGAAAACGCCGCCATGCCCCTGGAATTCGCCGGGCGCGACGATGCCTTCGAACGGGCCAGGGCGGAACTCGACGCGGTCGGCCTGAGCCACCGCTTAGATCACTATCCGGGGCAATTGTCCGGCGGTGAGCAACAACGGGTGGCCCTGGCCCGGGCGATTATCGCCGAACCGTCGATTTTGCTGGCCGATGAACCGACCGGCAACCTGGACGCAGAGACCGGACGCAAGGTGATGGATTTGCTGTTCGACCTGAAGGAACGATGCCAGACCACATTGTTGCTGATCACCCACGAGTTAGAGCTGGCCCACCGCTGTTCCCGCCTGGTCAACATGCTGGATGGGCGCGTGATCGAGGATAACCAGCAACGGCGGTCCGCATGACCAGCCTGGCGCTGGCCTGGACGTTCGCCCGGCGTGAACTGCGCGCCGGTTTTTCCGGCTTCCTCATTTTCCTGGCCTGTCTGGCCCTGGGTGTCGCCGCCATCGCCGCCGTCGGCTGGATCAGCGCTTCCGTGGTCGGCGGCCTGAACGCCAATGCCCGTGATTTACTGGGCGGAGATGTCAGTCTGCGGCTCAACAACCGTGATTTCAATACGCAACAAATGGATTGGCTGATGGCCAACACGGTGCGTCAGTCCAGCGCCGTAGAGATGCGGGCCATGGCGGCACCGGTGGCCAAAACCAACGGCAACCGCAAACGCTCCCTGGTCGAGCTGAAGGGGGTCGATAGCGCCTATCCGCTTTATGGCGATATGGTCCTGGACCCGCCCCTGGTGCTGGCCGATGCCCTGACCCGCCAGGACAATGGCACCTGGGGAACCGTGGTTGATAAAAACTTGCTGCTGCGTCTGGGCCTGGATGTCGGCGACAGGGTCCGGGTCGGGGTCGCCACCCTGACCATCACCGCGACCATCGTGCGCGAACCGGACCGGGTCGCCACCGTGCTTAGTCTCGGGCCGCGCCTGATGGTATCGGCGCGCGCCTTGGGCGACACCGGGTTGGTCCAGCCGGGCAGCCAGATTAATTTTCAAACCCGCGCCGTGATCGCCAAAAACACCGACATGGGTGTGTGGCAGGAACGGCTGAACGCGGCTTTCCCCAACGTCGGCTGGCGGCTGCTGATGCCCGACCAGGCCGCCCCCGGTGTGCGCCGCTTCATTCAGCGCCTGGCCCTGTTTTTAGGCTTCGTCGGCCTGACCGCCCTGCTGGTCGGTGGCATCGGCGTGTCCAACGCCATTTCCAGCTATCTCGATGGTCGCACGGCGGCCATCGCCACCTTCAAGTGCCTGGGTGCCCCGGCCACTCTGGTGTTCCAGATTTATCTGTTGCAGGTTCTGGTCATTGGCGCGGTCGGTATCGTCCTGGGCTTGATCGCCGGGGCTGCCTTGCCCACGGTCGTGCTATCCTTGCTGGCCGACTATTTGCCAGTAGCGCCGGAACAGGGGTTCTACATCAAGCCCTTGCTGGTCGCCGCCATCTTTGGCTTACTAACGGCCCTGACGTTCGCCCTGTGGCCGCTCGGCCGGGCCGGGAAAATTCCCGCCGCAACTTTGTTTCGCGACAAGATCGCCCCTTCGGGCCTGCGACCGGGAAAATCCGTGATCGTGGCCTCAGCGCTCGGCGTTGTCCTGCTTGCTATTTTGACAGTGGCCACATCAAGCGAGAAATATTTCGCCCTGTGGTTCGTCGGCGGCGCGTTGCTGACGCTCGCCTTGTTGCGTCTGGGGGCGGTCGCGCTGGTCGCCGGGGCGGCCAGGATGCGCCGGCCAAAAGGGGCCAGTCTGCGCCTGGCCATTTCCAACATCTACCGGCCCGGCGGCAACGCCAGCAGTATCATTGTTTCCCTGGGGCTGGGCCTGTCGGTGCTGATCGCCGTGGCCTTGATCGAGGGTAATCTGAACTACCAGATAAAAGAACGCCTGCCGGAAAAGGCCCCGGCCTTTTTCTTCATCGACATCCAGCCCGACCAGGTCGCCGAGTTTGACCAGACCGTCACCGCATTTGCCGAGACCAGCGGCTACAAGCGGATGCCCAGTTTGCGCGGTCGTATCGTTAAAATCGGCGGCGTGCGGGTGGAAGACGCTGCCATCGCCCAGCACGCCAAATGGGCCGTGCACGGCGACCGGGCCCTGACCACGTCGGCGACCATGACCGATGGGTCTATTCTTGTCGCCGGGAAATGGTGGCCGAAAGATTATTCCGGGCCGCCGCTGATATCCCTCGACCGTAACCTGGCCAATGGTTTCGGCATCGGCCTTGGCGATACCCTGACGGTTAATGTTCTGGGCCGGCAGATCACCGGCACGATAGCCTCCTTGCGGGACATCAACTGGCGCTCGTTGCGTTTCGACTTCGCCATTATTTTCGCCCCCGGCCCGCTGGAAGGGGCGCCCTATACCCACATCGCCGCCATCGAGGCCCCGGCGGCGATTGAAGATGATCTGGAAGAGGCGGTCGCCAGCCGCTTCACCAACATTACCACCATCCGGGTGCGCGAGGCCCTGCAGGCGGCCTCGCTGATCCTGACCGGCATCGGCCAGGCGGTGCGCGGCACCTCGCTGATCACCATTCTGGCCGGGGCTTTGGTGCTGGCCGGAACCATCGCCGCGGGCCAGCGGCGGCGCATTTACACGTCCGTCGTGTTTAAAGTTCTCGGTGCCACCCGGGCCGCCCTGCTGAAAGCCTTCGTGCTGGAATTCGGTATTCTGGGCCTGGCCACCGGCATTGTCGCCGCCGCCATCGGCACCCTGACCTCGTGGGCGGTGATGGTCTACATGATGCAGACCGACTGGATTTTCCTGCCAGGCGTGGTGGCCTGGACCGTCACCATTTGCCTGATGGTCACCATCAGCGCCGGATTCCTCGGCACCTGGCGGGCCTTGTCGGAAAAGGCATCGCACCATTTGCGCAACGAATAGGGCACAGTAAACTTGATTTCCGCCTTTTTCCTGACATATTAGGGACAGATAGTGCAGTTTCGCCAATTCAACATGAACAAGAGGTAAAAGATGGCACAGGGCCCCGATAGCAAGTTCACCCTCAGCACCCAGCAGATGTCGGCTGACCAGGCCGCCGCCGCCGACATCGATGTCGGACTGCGCGAATATATGCTGAAAGTTTACAACCTGATGGCCTCGGGCCTGGCCCTGACCGGCATCATTGCCTACTTCGCCGCCAATACCCCGGCCATCATCGGCATGTTGTATACGACCGGACCGCAAGGGTTATCGCAACCCACGGGCCTGGCCTATCTGGTCATGTTCTCGCCGCTGGCGTTCGTTTTGGCGCTGTCTTTCGGCATTAACAAAATGCGCGCCTCGACCGCCCAGACCGTGTTCTGGGCCTTCGCCGCGGTCATGGGCCTGTCGCTGGCCAATATCTTTTTGCTCTATACCGGCGCTTCCGTTGCCCGGGTGTTTTTCATCACCGCCGGAACCTTCGCCGGCATGAGCCTTTATGGTTACACCACCAAGCGCGACCTGACCGCCATGGGATCATTCCTGATGATGGGCCTGATCGGCATTATCATCGCCAGCGTGGTCAACATGTTCCTGCAAAGTTCGGCCATGCAGTTCATCATTTCCGTGCTTGGGGTGCTCATATTCGTCGGCCTGACCGCCTACGACACCCAGAAAATCAAGGGCATGTATCTGCAAGCCGACGGGGCCGAAGTGATGTCGAAAAAAACCATCATGGGTGCCCTGACCCTGTATCTGGACTTCATCAACCTGTTCATCATGGTGCTCAGGCTGTTCGGCGACCGGCGGTAAACAATACCCCGATCAAAAAAAGGCCCGGTGGAGAAATTCACCGGGCCTTTTTGTTAGGCGATTATTCCGTATTGGCAGGCTGCTTGCCAGGCTTTATCTCCCAATAAACCTGCCGAACTTTGACCGATATCACATGATGCCGCCGCCTCGCTTTCGTACTTATACCAGCGAGCATTGATTAGAACCTATGCGCCCAATTTCGCATACCGATAGACATTATTTTCCACGGCTGATCGATGAGGTTGTTCCAGGCTTCACAGCAAATGTCGACGATTTCGTCGTATGAATTAAAGATGCGATTGGACAACCAATTGTCTCGCATGAACTGCCATATGTTTTCTACGGGGTTGAGTTCGGGTGCCCTTGGCGGCAACGGCATGATTGTGATGTTGTGCGGAATATTGAGTCTGTTTGTCGTATGCCACCCAGCGCGATCGACGATGAGAACCGCATGCGCTTGTGGTGCCACTTGCGATGAAATTTCATCGAGGTGCCACTGCATGGCTTCGGTGTTGCAACGGGGTAGAACAAGTCCCGCGCCAACGCCGCGCTCGGGACAAATGGCACCGAAGATCCAGGCCGACTGTGTCCGTTGGTCCTTGGGTGCCGTGGGTCGGCTACCGCGAGGTGCCCAACGCCTTGTCAGCTTGGTCTTCTGACCGACCCTGGCTTCATCCTGCCACCAAATTTCTATGCTGGTATTGACCGGTAGTTTGTTGCGGACTTTTTCCAGCTCGGTGGGAAAGTTTTTTTAAAATCATCGACGGCAAATTCGTTTTGCCCCTTGTGGCGCGGACGTGCCGTAATCTTGCGGAACCCCAACGCCCGCAACTCACGGCCTACGCTCGACTCCTCAAGCGAGATACGAAACTCCTCGAATAACCAAACAGCCAAATCTTTCCGACGCCAGCGCACCACGCCGTGGATCGCCGGGATTGGCCCATCCTCAACGATCCGGGCAAGCGCCTGACGTTGTTCGTCATTGAGTTTGGACCTCTTGCCTGTCGCCTTGCCGTCGATCAATCCATCTGGCCCCCTGGCATTGAAACGCAGAACCCAGTCCCGGACTACTTGAGGCCCGACAGAACCGGTCTTGGCCGCATCTTTACGCTTGCCGCCATCATATATCTCGGCCAGGGAAAGAAGCCGACGGCTCTGTCCCGCATCCCTGGATGCCTTGGCTAATTGCCGCAACACCGGCCCATCAAAATCATCCCGCAACGCTATCGCTCTTCCCATAACCAATCTCCGAATCTGTTTGTCTCATTGATTCAGAGTTTCGATAGCTTGGGAACCACATAAATGAGTCTCAATCAATGCTCCCTGGTATTACACAGTTAGTCGGACAGGCTCAGCAATGGAAGTTGTTCTCCAATATCCAATTGTCGATCAGGCTCTCAGCTTTCTGATTTCGTGGCCCAACAATGATAAAGCCGTCGAATTGGTGCTGTCGCGTGTTGATGATCTGGATGGCAATCACTATGAAATTCTAACACCAGCGGCGGATGCCCTTGATGGAAAACATCCCTTGGCATCGACGCTACTCCGTCGAGCACTCATTGACTTCGCGCTGGTGAAGGGAAGATCAACGAGGTATCGACATGCTGCCCGCCATTTACATGAGTGCAAGAGCCTTGCTTTGTCGGTGGAGGATTTTGGG
>CBFDVE010000145.1:0-6518 GCA_965613205.1 uncultured Rhodospirillaceae bacterium | reverse complement strand
CACGGCGGTTTGCAGTGTTCGCGTGACAGCCGGGTCGGGCCACATACGAAAAAATGCGGGTGGCGAAATAGCCGACGACTGTTGGCGCAGGCTGGCGGCGATCATCACCAGACAGCCGCAGACAGCCAGTTGGACCATTGCCAGCACGGCGGCCCTTGTCAAATCAAACTCCAGCTTGACCGCTTCGAATATGGCCACTTCCAGGGTGTTGAAATTGGGCGACCCGCCCAGAATCAGGACAATGGAGAACGAGGTAAAACAAAGTAAAAAAACGGTAATAGCCAGCCCCGGCAGGGCCGTGATCAGGACCGGTCCTTCGACGATTTTGAATCTCTGCCAGGGGGACAGGCCCAAGCTGGCGGCCAGTTTGAGCCGCTCGACGGGGACGGCTTCCAGCCGGTGCAGTAATCCACGAGCGACAAAAGGCCCATTCAACCAGGTGTGGGCGATCAGGATTCCGGCAATGCCATAGATCGAAAATCCGCTGCCCTGGCCGCTGATCAAATGGAAAATCTGGTTGATCCAGCCATTGCGCCCCAATACGGAAATCAGGCCGAGAGCGGTAACGATGGTCGGCAGCACCATGCTGACCGACAACAGGGCCAACAAGACCCGGCGGCCCATGAAGTCCCGGCGATGGTTCAGGCTCCAGGCCAGCAATGCTCCCAATAGTAATGACAATGCCGTCGAAACCGTGGCCTGGGCCGTGGTAAAGACCAGCAACCGGTCGATGCCATGGAAGGACAGATCACCTTCCTGTTGCAATCCCGTGGTGATCAGGGCGATAAAAACGGCCCCGGTCAACAGCAGCAGAACAAGCGACACCGCCAGGCCGGGATAAAGGGAACTGCCCGGCCTGGCGATAACGGTCGGAAAATTCAACGCAGGGCTTGTTGCCATTCCGCGATCCATTTCTTGCGATTGGCGGCGACCTTGTCCCCGGTTATTAACAGGGGTTTAGCCGGTGTATGAAGTCGGTCGAAAGCATCGGGCAGGCCCGCCGCCGGTTTCTTCACCGGCAGCATCCAGTTGGTGGTGGGGATCAGTTCCTGTACTTCATCGGAAATCATGAACTGCAAGAATTTCCGGGCCAGGTCCGGTCGCTTGCTGGATTTCAAAACCGCCCCGGTTTCGATTTGCATGTAATGACCTTCCTCGAACGGAGCCGCTTTGTAGCGGTCCACTTTCTCGGCGATCATGTGGTAGGCCGGTGATGTGGTGTAAGACAAAACCATCTGCGCCTCGCCCTTCAAAAATAAACTGTAAGCCGCCGACCAGCTCTTGGTTACCGTCAGGATTTTCGGAGCCAGCCCCCGCCATATGTCGGCGGCCTGATCGCCATAAGCCTGTTTGATCCACAACAACAACCCCAGCCCCGGCGTCGCCGAACGGGGATCCTGAATGATGATCTTGAAATCATCCCCGGTGGTCGCCAGGTCCTTGAACGATGTCGGCGGATTGGCCAGCTTTTCGCTATCGTAGACAAAGGCGAAGTAGCCGTAATCGAAGGGCAGAAATTGGGAGTCAGACCAGGTGACGGGAAGATCAAGACCGGTGATATCCGCACCGTGCTCCGTAAACAGGCCGGTTTGCCGGGCGATTTCGGCCAGATTGGTATCCAGGCCCAGAATCACATCGGCCTTGGGGTTTTTCTGTTCAAGCTGGATTTTGCGCAAGGTGCCGATGGAAGAATAGCTGGCGACGAAGTCGACGGTGCAGCCGCATGTTTTCTCGAAACCGGCCTTGATCTTCGGCCCCGGCCCCCAGTCGGCGGCAATGGCATCGTAAGTGTAAACGGTCAGAACAGGTTTTTCGGCAGCCAGGGTCGGGTTAGCCGATAGGGCCATCAGGCCGATAGTCAAATATAGGAAAATCATTTTCATGGGCACGCTCCAAAGTGATAAATAAGAGCGGCGGTGAATAAAGGGTCGAAGAGCAATTAAAATTGCTTTCCGTCTCTTGCTTCCTCCGCCAGTACGAACTGGTTCAGGTTCAATGGGTTTTTCTCAGCTTCAATTGGCGAAGCACCCCAGAGAGACAATGCCAGTGTAACCCGGCTTTGCAATCAGGCAAGAACAAATGCAATGATCAAATCTGACCCTGTAGAATACCAGAAACCGGTGCTGCTGGTCGGTGGCGGCGATGTCAATTGGCCGCTGCTGTCATCGCTCGTCAACAAGGGGTTGCCCGTTGTTGCGGCCGACGGAGGGGCCAACAAACTGGCCGAACACGGCATCGATCCGCAGTTGATTGTCGGCGATCTGGATTCACTCGATGCCGGTATTGGCGAGGAAAATGCCAGTCGTTTGCTGGAAATTTCCGGGCAAGACAATACGGATTTCGAAAAGACCCTGTCAGCGACCGAAGCACCCCTGTATCTGGCCTTTGGATTCTTGGGGCGAAGATTTGATCATTCCCTGGCCGCCCTGCACAGTTTGATCAAATACCGAGGGCAAAAGAAGATTGTCCTGATCGATCAGGTCGATATGATCTGGCTGCCGGACCCGGTGGAAACTTTCAAAATCGATCTGCCCCTGGGCACTCGTTTCTCTGTCTATCCCCTGGAACCGGTCAGTTTCCAGATGTCGGAAGGTTTGCAATATCCACTCGATGGGCTTTCCCTGAAACAGGGCACCGCCATCGGCACGTCCAATCGGGTGACCGGCGAAACAGTTCGTATCGCCTTGAAAAAAGGTCAAACGGGCGCGTGGGCGGTGATTATCCCGGCAGAATTCGTCCGCCTGTTTATTCTTTAGAGGCTGCCTGCCAGTGACTGATACCGGCTTCGGCACAGGCGTTCGATGGTCAGCAAGGTCAGAATTCCACCTGTTGGGCTTTGCCCTGTTGTTCGGCCAGGCGGGCGGCCGCCCCGGCCACGGCCAGGTCTTGCAGGCCGACGCCGGTGCCGTCGAACAGGGTGATTTCATCATCGGACGTGCGACCCGGATGGGTCTTGTTGATGACATCGCCAATGGGGGTGATGGCGTCTTCTTTGATCAGGCCGCTGGCAATGGCGTGCTGGGTTTCGCCGATGCTGATCGACTGGGCCACTTCATCGGTAAAGACGGTGGCCGTGGCGATCAATTGCGGGTCCAGTTCCTGTTTGCCTTTGGTGTCCGTGCCCATGCAGGCGATGTGGGTGCCGGGCTTGATCCAGTCCTTCATCATCAGCGGTTCGTGGGCCGAGGTAATGGAAATAATGACATCGGCTTGCGCCCCCAACTGTTCCCGTTCCATGGCTTCAAACGGCAGGCCGATTTCTGTTGCTGTCTTTTCCAGATTTTCCAGCATATCCGGGTGGAAGTTCCAGGCCACGACTTTTTCGAAATGCCGCTGTTCGGCCGCCGCCCGAAGCTGGAACCCGGCCTGATGACCGGCCCCGACCATGCCCAGAACTCGAGCATCTTTGCGGGCCAGGTGGGAAATAGAAACGGAACTTGAGGCCGCCGTGCGCACGGCGGTCAGGTAATTGCCGCCGACCAGGGCCACCAGCTTGCCCGTGTCCGGATCGAACAACAGCACGGTGGATTGATGATTGGTCAACCCCTTGGCCATGTTACCCGGCCAATAGCCGCCGGATTTAACACCCAGCGTCATGCCCGCCTTATCGAAGCCTGACTTGAACCCGTACAGGGCATCGGCATGGCCAATGGCCTCGCGAATCACCGGGAAGTTATAGGCATCACCGCTCGACATGGCGGCGAAAACGCTTTCCACCGCGCTGTAGGCATCGGCCCGCCCGATCACTTCCTTGCACACATCTTCACTGATGATCAGCATTTTAGTAGGCCATGCCACGGGCGGTGACGGGCCACAGGCATTCGACCTTGCCATTTCGCACGCCGACATACCAGTCGTGCACGTTGCAGGTGGGGTCGCAGTGACCGGGCACCAGTTTCAGCTTGTCGTTGATTTTAAGGGCTCCGTCCGGGTCGGCGATAACGCCGTGTTCGTCGGAACATTTGATGTATTCGACATCAGCCCGGCCATAAATGACCGGCAAACCGCTATCGACGGACTGGGCCTTCAAACCGGCGTCGCAGATCGCCTTGTCGGCCTTGGTGTGGCTCATCACCGAGGTCAGGATAAACAGCGCGTTTTGCCATTCCCCATCATCGATGCGGTTGCCATCCTTGTCGAGAATACGGCCATAATCGGCGTCCATGAAGGCATAGGACCCGCATTGCAGTTCGTTGAAGACGTTTGAGGCACTTTCGAAGTAATAGCTGCCCGTGCCGCCGCCGCCGACGATATCACAGTCCAGTCCTTCGCCCCTCAGGGCATCGACCGCGTCGCGCACCATGGCCACCGCAATATCAATCTTTTCCTTGCGGTCCTGGTATTTATCCATGTGCTGCATGGCGCCTTGATAAGCCTGGATGCCGGTGAACTTCAGGCCTTCGGCCGCGTCAATGGCTTTCGCCAGATCAACCACGGCCTGGGTTGAATTAACCCCGCAGCGTCCGGCGCCGCAGTCGATTTCGACCAGGCATTCGATGGTCGTGCCGTGCTTTTGGGCGGCGGCTGAAAGATCGCCGACATTGTTCATGTCATCGACACAAACGATGGTCCGGGCGCCTTGTTTGGGCAGCCGGGCCAGGCGGTCGATTTTTGCAAGATCGCACACCTGGTTGGAAACCAGCACATCGGTAATACCGCCGCGCACGAAGGCCTCGGCCTCCGATACCTTCTGGCAGCACACCCCGCAGGAACCGCCGAGCTTTTCCTGCAACAAAGCAACATCGACGGATTTGTGCATCTTGCCGTGAATCCTATGACGCATACCCATGTCTTTGGCGAACTGGCCCATTTTCACGATGTTGCGTTCCAGCGCGTCCAGGTCGAGCACCAGGCACGGGGTCTGGATATCGGCTTCATCCATGCCAATGGCGGCGGGAATATCGTAACCAACTTCGTAATCGGTCAAATTGGTGTTGTCTTTCATGGGTTTATTCCTTCTCTCTGGTCCTCATCGGCCCCACATCCAGGGCAGTTTTTTTAAATCCACATTGCCGCCGGTCAGGATCACGCCGACCCGACGACCGGCAAATAATTCCTTGTTTTTCAGGATCGTCGCCAGGGGCACGGCGCTCGATGGTTCAATAACAATTTTCATGCGCTGCCAGGTCAGATACATGGCGTCGATAATTTCTTCTTCCGTGGCCAGCAAAACATCGGTCACAAATCTCGCAACGAAGTGCCAGGTGCGCGGTCGCATGGAAACTTTCAGGCCATCGGCAATGGTCTGTGGGGCATCGTCTTCGATCATTTCACCGGCTTTCACCGAGCGATAGACATCGTCGGCATTTTTCGGCTCGGCGGCATAAATTTTTGTCCCCGGCGATACGTTGGTCATGGTCAGGCAGGTGCCCGAAATCATGCCGCCGCCGCCAATCGGGGCGACCACACAATCCAGGTCACCAACGTCTTCGTGCAATTCAAGCGAACAGGTGCCCTGTCCGGCGATGACCCGGTGGTCGTTGTAGGGGTGAACAAAATCGGCACCGGTGCGGGCGACCAGGTCTTCCAGCATGGCTTTGCGACGATCACCAAATCCTGGTGCTTTTATAGCAAGAACATTGAAAGTCCCACGTAATTTGTTTAGTACCAACGTGGTTAATGCCTGACCATCTACGTCTTCGGCAAGAATTACTAAATCTTTGCTACCAGACTTTGCAACTTTTTCAAGCAATGGCAAAATTTCTTCTACTGAAGATATTTTTTTGTCAGTGATAAGTATCATTGCATCTTGGTATTCTGCTTCCATGCGATCGGCATTTGTAACCATATATGGAGAGACATAACCTTTGTCAAACCTCATCCCTTTCACGGTTTCAATATCCATGCCAAAAGATTGAGATTCTTCTACTGTAATTACGCCGTCTTTACCAACTTCTTTCATGGCATCGGCAATTTTTGTTCCGATTTCTTTATCGTTAGCAGAAATTGCTGCAACATTTGCAATCTCATCTTCTTGGACAGGCTTAGAAACTGTTGACTTCAAATACTCAACAATAGCTTCCGATGCACGATGCAATCCACGATTGAGTGCAACAGGATTTGCACCAGCAGCAATGTTCTTCATCCCTTCGTGGACAATAGCTTGCGCGAGCACAGTTGCGGTTGTTGTTCCGTCACCAACATCATCGTTCGTCTTGCTTGCAACTTCTTTTACAAGCTCCACACCGATATTTTCATTTTTGTCTTCAAGTTCAATTTCTTTGGCAACAGAAACACCATCTTTAGTGACGGTCGGTGCGCCAAAACTTTTATCCAGTACCACGTTGCGACCTTTTGGGCCGAGGGTAACTTTTACGGCATTGGCCAGGATGTTGACACCGTTAACCATGCGGCTACGGGCTTCATCGCCAAAACGTACTTCTTTTGCTGACATAACTAAATTCCTCTAAATCTTTAAATGAATTAAATAATGGTTAGATGCTGTGACTATTCAACCACGGCCATGATGTCGTCTTCACGCATCACTACCAGCTCTTCGTCACCAACTTTCACCTCAT
>CBFDVE010000144.1:0-6538 GCA_965613205.1 uncultured Rhodospirillaceae bacterium | reverse complement strand
CCTATACCACCTCCAAACACGCCATGACCGGACTGACAAAATCCATTGCCCTCGACGGGCGGCCTTTTTCCATCGCCTGCGGCCAGATCGATATCGGCAACGCGGCAACGCCGATGACCGAACGCATGGCCGAGCTGTCGCGCACCTTGAAATCATTTGCCCGCAAGCCGCGCACCAAGCTGCATTCGGTCGGCATTGATTTGTTGCTCAAGGAGGCGATCACCCTGGTCAGCCCGCAGGCCAAGGCGCATAAGGTGCACCTGCATCTCGAGCCGCCAGCGCCGGAGCTTGCGGTGATGGCCGGGCATGTGCGCCTGTCGCAAGTTATCGTAAACCTTTTGTCCAACGCCATCGATGCGCTCACAAACAGCGACAGCCGCCAGGCCCGGTCTTCGTAGTGGGACGGAAAAATCTCCACCACGTCGCCGCGTACCCGGAAACCGCCGCGCGAGAAATCGGCGTCGTTGCGGCGATATTGGAGTTCCACGAAACGCTTGAGCAAGGCGCTGCGGTCGATTAAGGAACCGGCCCGCAGCTTCTCGGTCATGTTGGCATAGGTTTCCACCGCGCCGATGCCGTACAGGCAGGATACGGACGAAACGATGATGACATCGTTGCGTTCGAGCAGCGAACGGGTGGCGGAATGACGCATGCGGTCGATCTGTTCGTTCACGGAAGCGTCTTTTTCGATATAGGTGTCGGTCCGTGCGACATAGGCTTCGGGCTGGTAATAGTCGTAGTAGGAAACGAAATATTCGACCGCGTTATTTGGGAAGAACGATTTCATTTCGCTGTATAACTGAGCCGCCAGGGTCTTGTTGGGGGCCATGATCAGGGCCGGTCGTTGCAGGGTGGCAATGACATGGGCGACGGTGAAGGTCTTGCCCGAGCCGGTCACGCCGAGCAAAACCTGTTCCCGTTCGCCTTCTTCAAAGCCCTTGTTCAGCTCGGCTATGGCGGCGGGCTGGTCCCCGGCGGGCACAAAATCCGAGACCAATTTAAAGGGAATCCCGCCTTCGATGGGCGGGCGGCGGTCGGGCAGAAAAGGCAGTGGGGCGGGGGAAGAAGTCATACCGTTCGTTATATAGTCAATCGCCGCTAACTTGAAGCGGAGTTGCATCTTGCTAAGGCTTGGTGAGAGGCGTAAATTGCCGCCGGTTTCAACAGATCAGATCAATTGGATTTAACGTCATGCCGTTTATCGCCGACCGCCTTTCGCTTATCAAACCGAGCCCGACCATCGCCATTTCGACCAAGGCGCGCGAGCTCAAGGCTGCCGGTCGCGATGTTATCGGCCTGGCCGCGGGCGAGCCCGATTTCGACACCCCCGACCACATTAAAGAAGCCGCCAAGGCCGCCATCGATCGGGGCGAAACCAAATACACCGCCGTCGCCGGCACCCCGGAACTGCGCCAGGCCATTGTCGACAAACTGCGGCGCGACAACGATTTGACCTACACGCCGGAGCAAATTTCCGTCGGCTGCGGCGGCAAGCAGAACATCTATAACGCCCTGATGGCGACTCTCAATCCGGGCGACGAAGTGATTATCCCGGCCCCTTACTGGGTGTCCTATCCCGATATCACCCTGCTGGCCGAAGGCAAGCCGGTGATTGTCAATTGCCCGACCGAGGCCGGCTTTAAAATGCGCCCGCAAGATCTGCAAGCGGCGATCACACCAAAAACAAAATGGCTGATCCTCAATTCACCGTCCAACCCGACCGGGGCGGGCTATACGCGGGCCGATATGAAAGCGCTGACCGATGTTCTGCTGCGCCACCCCCATGTATGGGTGATGACAGATGACATGTACGAATACCTGGTCTACGATGGTTTCGAATTTGTCACCCCGGCCCAGGTCGAACCGGGCCTGTTCGACCGCACCCTGACCCTGAACGGTGTGTCCAAGGCCTTTTGCATGACCGGCTGGCGGGTCGGCTATGCGGCGGGTCCGGACGAATTGATCAAGGCCATGAACAAGATCCAGTCCCAATCGACGACCCATACGTCTTCGATCAGCCAGGCCGCCTCCGTCGCCGCCCTCAATGGGCCGCGGGATTTCATCGCCGCCAACAACAAGGTGTTTGTCGAACGCCGCGATCTGGTGGTGAAAATGCTCAACGAAGCAGAAGGCATCGACTGCCCGACCCCGGACGGCGCTTTTTATGTGTACCCGTCATGTGCCGGTATGATCGGCAAGAAAACCCCAGACGGCAAGGTTCTGGGAACGGATGGCGATGTGGTCACCTATTTGCTCGATAGCGAAGGCGTCGCCGCCGTGCACGGCGAAGCCTTCGGCCTGTCGCCCCACTTCCGGGTGTCCTATGCCACATCAACGGAGCTTCTGACAGACGCCTGTAGCCGCATTCAGCGGGCCTGCGCCGCGCTGAACTGAGCCACTTTTCCCTTGTGAGTCCGGCTTGGGGAGTCCTATCCTAGAGACGCTTTCCGACCAATAAACGAACCTGGGAGGGGCCTCTGATGCCGAGTTCCAAATCACCGTCTGCGCCACGGGTGGCGGCCCTTGTCGGGCCTTACCTGTGCGGCAAAACGGCGCTGTTCGAATGTATCCTGGCCATGGCCGGGGCGCTGAGCCGCAAGGGCAATGCCAAGGATGGCTATGCCGTTGGCGATGGCTCGCCGGAAGCCAGAGCGCGCAACATGAGCACCGAATTGTCCGTCGCCGGATGCGAGTATCTGGGCGACAAATGGACGTTCATTGATTGTCCGGGCTCGGTCGAACTGATCCAGGAAACCTATCACGCCCTGATGGTCGCCGACGCCGCCGTGGTCGTTTGCGAACCCGGCGTCGATAAAGCCATGACCATCGCGCCGCTGCTGAAATTCCTCGATGATCATCAAATTCCCCACATTGTTTTCATCAACAAGATGGAATCAGATTCCGTCGGCGTCAAAGCCACGTTCGAAGCCTTGCAGGAGGTTTCCAGCCGTCCCTTGTTGTTGCGTGAAATTCCTATTCGTGACGGCGCGGATGTGACCGGCCATGTGGATCTGGTCAGCGAACGGGCTTTTCATTGGCAGGAGGGCGAAATTTCCAGCCTGATCGCCGTGCCCGATGAGCTGCAATCCCGCGAAATTGACGCGCGCATGGAAATGCTGGAAACCCTGGCCGATTTCGATGATGCTTTGTTGGAAGAGCTGCTGGAAGACGTCATTCCGACGACCGATGAAATTTATCAGAACCTGACCAGCGACTTTCAGGCAGACCAGATCGTGCCGGTATTTTTCGGCTCCGCCGAACACGGCAACGGGGTATTGCGATTGCTAAAAACCCTGCGACACGAAGCCCCGCAACCGGACCAGACAGCGGCCAGGCTGGGCATCGACCAGGCGGGTGTCGCGGCCGTGGTGTTCAAATCCCTGCACGGCGGCCACGCCGGCAAGCTGTCTTTGGCCCGGCTGTTCGGCGGCGGTCTCAAGGATGGCGCGACCCTGAAAGGGGATCGCATCGGCGGCCTGTATTCCATATTCGGTCAGAAGCATGACAAAATCGCCAGCGCCGGGGTCGGCGAGATCATCGCGCTCGGCCGCATGGAAGACGTCTCGACCGGTGATCTGTTACGCGAAACCAGCGGTACCTGCATGGATATCTGGCCGGAGACCCTGAACCCGCTGTACGCCATGTCCATCCATGCGATCAACAGGGCCGACGAGGTCAAGTTGACCGAGACCCTGGCCAAAATCATCGGCGAAGATCCGGGCCTGTCGGTCGAACACAGCCGCGATACGGGAGAGCTATTGCTGTGGGGCCAGGGCGAAATGCACTTGCTGATCGCCCTGGATCGGCTGAAAAATCATTACAACATGGCCGTTACCTCGGCCCGCCCCCAGGTGCCTTATAAGGAAACCATCCGCAAGTCGATTTCCCAGCACGCCCGCCACAAGAAACAAAGCGGCGGTCATGGCCAGTTCGGTGATGTGCATCTCGATATCAAGCCGCTGCCGCGGGGTTCGGGCTTCAACTTCGGTGAAACCATTACCGGCGGGGCCGTGCCCAAGCAATACATTGCCCCGGTGGAACACGGCATTAAAGATTACCTGACCAGCGGGCCGCTCGGGTTTCCCGTAGTCGATCTGGCCGTCACCCTGACCGATGGCCAGTTTCATGCCGTCGACAGTTCCGATATGGCCTTCAAGGCCGCCGCCCACCTGGGGATGCGCGAGGCCATGCCCCAATGCGGCCCGATCCTGCTGGAACCCATTTGCAGGGTCGAAATTTTCGTGCCGAGCCTGTTCACGTCGAAAATCCAGCGCCTGGTCAGCAGCCGTCGCGGCCATATCCTGGGGTTTGATGGCAAACCCGGCTGGAAAGGCTGGGACGAAGTCAGCGTGCAATTGCCGCAATCGGAAATGTTTGATCTGGTGATTGAATTGCGATCCATGACCCAGGGCGTCGGCACCTTTAACTGGCGCTTCGACCATCTGGCCGAATTCAGCGGCCGGGAAGCCGACAAAGTGATCGCCGACCGGGCAGCGGGCTAAAGAAAATGCCGGACCCAGGGAAGGGTCCGGCAAGTTCAACAGGGAGGTTTTACGTCTTTTTAGAGGACGAGGGGGCCCGTTATCTAAGGGGGGGAGGAAGATAACCTGGGTCCCGGCAGCGACATCGACAACAGGGGAGGAACCGATGTCGCGATACATAGTGCTTATCTTATATAATGAACATCTAATATATGTCCAGCAAAAAAAGCACTTAATCCAAAACTTTTTTCGTCGCCATCGCGCGGCCCTCACCTTGTTGGAAAAAAAGGCCGGACCCACATGGGGTCCGGCGAGTCTAACAGGGAGGCTTCACGTCAGGGAGACGCGAGGGGCCGCATGTGGCGGTCCCTCTTTTCGGGCGTTGCGCCCAAACCGAAACTATGTGTAATGCTGCAATGCAACATCATGTGAATTGAATATAGGAAGCCCGATCCCGTTTCGCTATCAAAATGTTGGCAAATCAGCTATGCAAAAAACGCATAGGTCGAAAAGTCTTATTTATGCGCCGTGCAGCTTGGCTTATTTCAGCCCTTCATCAGTGATGCGGCTGATCAGGAAATCACGGAACACAATGATCCGTTTGGAATTACGCAATTCTTCCGGGTAAACGAAAAAGGCATCGATGGTAGGGCCGCGCAGTTCGGGCAGTATTTCGACCAGATTTTCGCTTTCCCGGTGCATATAGTCGGGCAGGGCGGCGATGCCAAGGCCGCTTTCCACGGCCCGGAATATGCCGTAAATGCTGTTCACCTTCAGGGCCGGTTTGCGGGCCGCCTGGCTTTTCTTCAGGCCCGCACTCAGCAGCCAGTTCAGATTCCGGGCCGGCGGTCTGGCGTCCTCGCCGTAAACGATCAACCGGTGATCATCTAAGTCGACCGGTTTCAAGGGGATGCCGTGATGTTTCAGATAATCCGGCGAGGCGATAACCTTGTAGCGCATAGTCATCAGCCGCCGTTGCACCAGATCGCCCTGGGTCGGCGGGGTCATGCGGATGGCCACATCGGCTTCCCGCATGGACAGGTCCAGATCGCTATCGGTCAGCACCAGTGAGACCTCGATGTCGGGATATAGTTCCAAAAAGTCCTTGATCCTGGAGGTCAGCCAGACCGAGCCAAAAGCCACCGGCGTGGTGACTTTCAAGGGTCCCTTGGGCGATACCCGGCTTTCGATAATACGCTGCTTGGTCATGGAAAGTTTGGCGTACATTTCCTGTACCGTGCGGAACAGCAAGTCGCCCTGTTCGGTCAGGATCAGGCCCCGGGCATGGCGGTGGAACAGGGGCACATCGAGGCTATCTTCCAGGCCGCTAACCTGTCTGGAAACCGCCGATTGGCTCAGGTTCAAAGCCTCGCCCGCACGGGTCAGGCTGCCGGCTTCGGCGACGGCATGAAAGACCCGCAGTTTGTCCCAATCCATGATCGGCCTCATTTAAATCTATTCCGCCAGCAGTTTCTCGGCTTCCAGGGCGGCCATGCAGCCGGTGCCCGCCGCCGTCACGGCCTGACGAAATATTCTATCCTGAACATCCCCGGCGGCAAACACACCTGCAATATTTGTCGCCGTGCTATCAGGCCTGGTCAGCAAATAATTTTCTTTGTCCATGTCCAACTGGCCCTTGAACAGGTCCGTATTGGGGTTGTGACCGATGGCAATAAACACCCCGTCCAGGCTTAAGTCGGATATCGCATCTGTTTTGACGTTGCGCAATTTAACCCCGGTCACGCCGGGCGGGTTTTGCTCACCGACGATTTCATCGAGCACGCTGTCCCAGGCAAATTCGATCTTCGGATTATCGAACGCCCGCTGTTGCAATATCTTTTCCGAGCGCAATTCATCGCGGCGATGAATGAGTGTGACCTTTTTTGCAAAACGCGTGAGGAAAATCGCTTCTTCCGCAGCCGTGTCTCCTCCTCCCACAACAAACACTGTTTTGTCTCGAAAGAAAAAACCGTCGCAGGTCGCGCAGGCCGAAACTCCGTTTCCCATGAGTTTGCTTTCAGCTGGAAGTCCTATCAGCTTTGCACGTGCGCCGGAGC
>CBFDVE010000143.1:0-6562 GCA_965613205.1 uncultured Rhodospirillaceae bacterium | reverse complement strand
TTAACAAATGGCCTATCCGGCTTATAACCTGAAGGTCGTAGGTTCAAATCCTACCCCCGCAACCAAAAATAAACCCGTTAACTCAATGAGTTAGCGGGTTTTTATTTATCCCGGTATCTATGAATACCTGCATTGACGTCAGCCATGATATCTTTTTTAAGGTTTTCCCTTCATTTTAACGAAGCGACGAAACGTGCGATACGTCGGCAACCTTCAGTCAAATCAATTTCTGAAGCGGCCAGGCTTATCCGCACATGACCGGTGCCCGCAGATAACGTATTCCCGTGGCCTCGGCGGCCTCGGCCACCCGCGCCGACAGGGTCGGCGAGACCGTGCTCATGTCAATGAAAACGGCACCCCGGTCCATGGCCTGAAAAACACCGTCAGGGCCGAACGAAATAGCTTCCAGCGCCGTGTCGTCGGAGACCATGGAGATGACCACTTCGACCGTTGCGGCCAGCGCCGACAGGCTGTCAGCGACGGTGGCTCCCGCTTGTTCAAGGACGCGGGTGCGCTGCCGTGTGCGATTGAATACACTCAGCGGCACCCCGGCCTTGATAAGGTTGTGGGCCATGGGATCACCCATCTTGCCCAGACCGATCCATCCTACGGATTGCATGGCGCTCATTGTTTGCGGGCTCCCGGTCAGTTGATTTCGCAGCCCGGCAGCCCACACGAGATCAGGTGATCGCTGGGATAGTTGGTAATGATCTCGCAACCGTCCCTGGTCACCACGACCTCTTCTTCGATGCGGGCGGCACCGGAGCCATCGGATGCGCCTTTCCAGCATTCGACGGCAAATACCATGCCTTCCTTGAGGACCGTCGTCTGTCCGGTGTAGCGGCGGGAAATAATCGGTCGTTCCCACAGGCTCAAACCGATGCCGTGGCCGAATTGCAGCAGGAAGGCTTCCTCTTCGTTGGCATAGCCGAATTCCTCGGCCCTGGGCCACACACTGGCGATATCGTCCACCGATACGCCGGGCTTGATGGCGTCGATGGCGGCGCTGACCCATTTTGAACACTGCTCGTAGGCCTCGATCTGGGCCTTGTTCGGCAGTCCGCAAATGAAGGTCCGGTAGTAGCACGTTCGATACCCGTTGAACGAATGCATGACATCGAGAAAGATCATATCACCGGGCTGAATGATGCGATCGGAAAACGTATGCGAATGGGGTGCGCCCCGCGGTCCGGCGACGGAATTGACGCATTCGACCCGTTCGGAGCCGAGCGAGAACAGGCGTTCATGGGCGATGGCGACCAGGTCACTCTCGCGGGTACCGGGCCGGATGGCGCGGGAAATATCGACATATGTGGCATCGACCATGGCCGCCGCCTGCTTCAGCAATTCGATTTCTTCAGGTGTCTTGACCTCGCGGGCATTGAGCATGGCTTGCTGGCCATCGACCACCTGAATGCCTTCCGCCTCCAGCGCGCGCAGCATGGGAAGTTCCATCAGGTCGATGCCGAGGGGTTCGTTTTCAACGCCCATTTCGGTCAGCATATCCTTGATCTGCCTGGCGAAATCATCCTGGATTCCGTGCATCGGGGGCAGGGCGCCTTGCAGGGTGCTGACGGGTGCTGCGACACGACCGCCGAGCCAGGGCGAGCTCTTGCGTTTGGCCGGGGGCGCCGGATCCCACAGGTACGGCTCGCCCTCGGCCGGGCACAGCGCGTAACGATCAAACTTGTCGCGCCCCCATTCACCAATATGGGTGCCGGTGACGTAGCGAATGTTGTCGTAGGTAAAACACAGGACCGCGCCCAGACCCGCCTGCTTGACCGCATCGCGGGCCCGGGCGGAACGGTCGCGGTTAAGTTTTTGAAAGTCGACCCCGGCTTCCCAGTCCGTGCCCATGGTGCCCCAGGTCGCGGTTGCGTGCGGTCGGTTGTATTGCATTTTCTTTCTCTCCCTAGGTCGTTTTTTTTTCCGGAAACAGCAGCACGAACAGACTGGGCATTGTCGAAACGGCCCCTCAACAAGAATCAACCGTCCCCATTGTATGCCGTCGCGCCGCACTATATTCCGGATAATAATATATAATATATTAAGTTTGTCTAGAAAATCGATTTTATGTTTCACCTGTCGACATGGCTCTATGTGTCACCCTGTTCGGTCACATTAATAGACCACGGTCGTACAATTCCAGGGCTATCGGTTTTCGAACCGCTGCACTTATCCACTCCCATCCTTCGAAGGTTTCAATATGGTACCGCTTGAGGGGTATCCGTGAAATGTGGATGGCCAGATGTGATGTCTCAGGACGTTGTTCATTAACAGAAGCCGCTATGGGAAGAACCGAATGAACATCCATAAGAATGCCCGCCTGAGGCCATGCAGTCGAGAACGATTGGTCTCTCGCCTGGAGCGAATTTTGATTTGGTTGGATCGCTGCGATCGCTTTTCCGATTTGCTGACAAGGCGCGCGGATTTCCTGGTCAGCAAACAGGCATATCAGAATTACTTCTTCGGCGGGATGACCTTGACTCCATCAGTCCCGATAATGAACCGGGTGCGGTCGGCACCGACGGTAACCGGACCGTCATAGGTGGTCCGCATGCGGGCCACCAGATCAGACAGTTTCGGGGGCTTGATTTTGCCATTGGTCAGGGTGACCAGATGATAAAGGGCACCCATTTTTGGTTTTGCGATGGCAAAAATCCGACCGACATCTTCGGGCTCGGTGTGGTGGTTCAGGATGACTTGCCACATCTTTTTCGATTCCAACAGTTCCTTCCTGGCACCGGCTATGGAATGAATGAACAAATCGACACCCTTGGCGGCTTCGGCCAGGGCTGGATGATATTTGGTGTCACCGGAAATGACCACGGAGCGTCCTTTGTAATCGATCCGGTACCCGAATGTTGGCTTGATCAACTCTCCGTGGTTGACATCAATCGCCGTCACCTTAACGCCGCCCTGGTCATAGACCACGCCGGCAACAATGTCGGTGGCATCCGGGCTCACACCGACACGGGTGAATTTCTGATCCTTGACCCGAATGTTGATGTCGGCTTCAAACGCCTTGACCATATGGGTCATCATGTTTTGCGTCCCCTTGGGCCCATAAATGACAAATTTTCCCTTGCGCTTGCCAAACGGTGACTTGAGCCATCCGGTCAGCAGCAGGTCGGGAAGACCGACAACGTGATCGGAATGCAGGTGTGTCAGGAACGTCGCATCGACACGTCCCAATGGCACTTTATCTTGCCACAATCGCTGGGTGACGCCGCGCCCGGCATCAAACAGAAGGTACTTATCTCCGGCAATGACCAACGTCGCCGGTCCAAAACGATTCATGAATGGCACCGGCGTACCGACACCCAACATGACAACCTGGAAATCCGCCTTGGATTGCGCCTCAACCGGAGCAAAACTAAATGCCAGGATCGCCAATGCGAGAAACATCGAACCCGGAACACTCTTGATTTTCACCAACATGAAAAAACTCCCCATTATTCGTATAAATACCGCCAAAACGACCGGCGGCAACGTTTTATTCGATATCTTGTTCTATAACATATTTTGTCGATATTTCAAACCATTTGATAAAATAATCGATTTGATGATGTCAAAGCCGGTTTCAACGGCACGAATCAGAGCGTTTCTCCGGGCTGAGTGAGTTCAATCGGGGCGGCTGCCGGTCAAGATGGTATTAACCTGGCTGACCGGGTCTGAATTACGACACTTTATTTACTGACGAGTGTCGAGAAGTGTTCGGCCGTGTCGAAATCATCTCTGTAGCCATCGTTGGTGACATGAAATTGGCGTACCAGTTGCGGGTGGCTATCGATAAAGCTGCGGCAACCCTCATTAACGCCACCGGCCAGAATGCGGTCGCGCAGGGCGATGGGAAGGACGACCGGATTGCCTCGTTTTTTACCGACATAGGGCACCACCACCCGGTCCGGCTGGGTGTTGAAGGCGTCAATCAGGGCGTCGTAGTCACCGGCCTGCAATTGTGGCTGATCGGCCAGGCACATCATGAATCCCGTGGCGTCATCGTTGACCGCCGCCACCCCGGCACGAACGGACGACACCTGGCCGTCGCTGTAGAGGGGGTTGATCACTGTTTCCAGGTTTAGCCCGGCCAAAACGGTCGCCACCTGATCGGCCTGATGGCCCAGCACGACGACCACCCGCGCCGCCTGGCTGGCGCAGATTGCGGCTGCGACCCGGCGGGCCATGGCCTGGCCGTCGATTTCCAGCAGCAGCTTGTTGGCCGCACCGAAGCGTTGGGAAAGCCCGGCTGCCAGCAGAATTGCGGTAACGCCGGTCATCGGCAATCTTCCCGGGTCCACTTCATTTACAGATTCAAGAAATCGCCGATGTATTTTGTAAATGGCTCTTTTTCGACCAGAAACGCATCGTGTCCGTATTGCGAGTGATGCTCGATATACTGGCAGTTCACACCACTTTCCTGCAAGGCAGAATACAATTCCTGCTGTTGCTGAGGGGTGAAAAGAACATCCGATTCGACTGAAACGACCAGGGTCTCGGCGGTAATTTTTGAAAAACACTGCTCGATGGAGTCGTATTCTTTCGTCACGTCGAATAAATCCATGGAGCGGGTCAGTGTCAGGTAACTATTGGCATCAAACCGTTTGCTGAATTTCTCAGCATTGTATTCCATGTATTGAATGATGTCGGTGTCTTTTACCGAGCTGTTTTTATGACTGTTAAAGCGCCGGTTCCACTCGCTTGAATTGCGATAGGTATAGAGCCCCAGTTTTCTCGCCAGTTTAAAACCAGACAATTCCTCGTTGCTGGCATAATTCCCATTCTGCCACAGAGGGTCCACACGGATCGCCTGATGCTGGATGCTGCGGTTGGCAATATTGGCCGGGTAGGCTTTGTAACTGCTCGAGATTAGAATCAGTTTTGACAGGGTTTCCGGATAGTCTATGGCCCAGATCAATGACAACATTGACCCCATGGACCCACCCGCCAGGGCATGAAATTTTTTGATGCCCAGTTTGTCGACCAACAATTTCTGGGACGCGGTCATGTCGCCGATGGTGACCTCGGGAAAATTACCTTTATAGGATTCGTTGGTTTCGGGATTGACGCTAAGCGGGCCGGAAGAGCCGAAACAACTGCCCAGATTATTAATGCAGATGGCAAAGTACCTGGTCGTGTCGATGGCCTTGCCGGGGCCGATAATTTCCTGCCACCATCCGGCCTCCGGATTTACCGGCGTTTCACTGGCGTGGGCGCCGACGGACAAAGCATGGTGTACCAAAATCGCATTGCTCTTGTCGTCGTTCAACTCGCCCCAGGTTTCATAAACCAGTTCCAGTTGCTTCAAAGTCTGGCCGTTTTCGAGCACAAACTCTTCATCACTTCTGAAGTGAATACTGCCATCGGTACGTTTGATGAATTTTTCAGACATTTCCGCTGGTGGCTTACGCGTCGCTCAGCCGTTATTCCTTATTTGATTTTGGGCAGCCGTCTTCAAACTCGAAACAATCATACATAATCGCACCGTATGGAGAAGAATTGTTTTCTCCGGTGTTCTTGATCGTCAGCTTGAGATATCCAGGCCGATGTCGAGGCTTGGCGCGGCCATGGTTATTTGCGAGGTCGAGATAAAATCGACGCCGCTTTCGGCGATCTGGGAAATGGACGCCAGGGTGATCCCTCCGGAGGCTTCCAGTTTCGCCCTTCCGGCCGTTATCGCCACGGCGTCGCGCAGTTTTTCCGGGCCCATGTTGTCGAGCAAAATGGCCTCGGCCCCGGCGTCCAGGGCGTCTTGTAATTGCTCTAACGTGTCCACTTCGATCTCGATCATGACCAGATGTCCGGCACAGGCGCGGGCCGCCGCCAGGGCCTTGGCAATTCCCCCGGCGATGGCGATATGGTTGTCCTTGATCAGCATGGCGTCATCCAGGCCGAAGCGATGATTAACGCCGCCACCGCAGCGCACCGCATATTTCTCCAACGTGCGTAGACCGGGCAAGGTTTTGCGGGTGCAACAGATACGCGCCCGGGTGTGGGCAATCTGATCGACGAATTGTGCCGTATAGCTGGCCACGCCGGACAGGTGGCACATGAAATTAAGGGCCGTGCGTTCGGCGGCCAGGATCGAACGGGCGTTGCCGGCGATTTGGGCGATCGGTTGTTGTTTTGTAATCGGCTCGCCATCCTGGGCGTTTGCCGTGAACCGCAGCCCGGCATCTTGCAGCCGGAAGGACGCTTCGGCCAGGGCCAGGCCGCACAGAACGCCATCTTCGCGCGATACCATGACAGCGCTGGCCTCGGTATCGGCAGATATTGTCGCACATGAGGTGATGTCACCGGCCCGGCCAAGGTCCTCCCGCAGGGCCGCCCTGACGGCATCTTCAATAACAACAGGCGAAAGAGCAGGGCGGGAGGGGGGCATGAATTCTAACAAGCTTTCGACGAATTAAAGGCCATGAAATGGACCCGAAAATAATGATGGTCGAGAAATCTTTGCAAGACAAGACCGTTTGCATTGAAATGGAGAACGCTCAATCACTGCCGCCCTCAACAGCGAAATGCTGGGCCCGCCAGCGCAACATGCCACCGGCCAGATTGGCGG
>CBFDVE010000142.1:0-6616 GCA_965613205.1 uncultured Rhodospirillaceae bacterium | reverse complement strand
GAAAATCATCAAATATAAAATCCCCCGGCCATTGGGAGGGTGAGTTCTGGACAGAAAAACAAAACGGACAGAAATACGCCCTCCGATTATCAATTTCCGCAATTTTCTCTGATGAAGGAAAAGAGCCGCAATACACTGTAGTTCTGAACGATATTACTAAGCGAAAACAAGACGAAGAACGGATTTATTATCAGGCCAATTACGATCATTTGACGGAACTTCCGAATCGCACGTTGTTTCAGGACCGACTGCACCAGGGCCTGTTCGCCATGGCCAGATCGAAACGCAGCCTGGGTCTGATGTTTCTCGATCTCGATGGGTTCAAAGAAGTCAATGACACCCACGGTCACGACGTTGGTGATCTGTTGCTTCAAGAGGCCGGCTCCAGACTCCTCGACTGTGTCCGCGATGGCGATACGGTGGCCCGCCTGGGTGGCGATGAATTTACCGTCATCATGCCAAACCTGGCCGACCCGAAAGACGCCCGGTTGCTGGCGCAACGTATTCTCGACAGCATTTCCGAGCCCTATCGGCTAAAAGGGAATGAATCCACCGTTTCGGCCAGTATCGGGGTAACAATTTATCCCGGCGATGCCAGTTCTTCACCGCCGATCTGAACGATGAAATTCAGGAGAGGCTGATCCTTAAAACCAGCCTGGCGAGCGCCCTTGAAAATGGCGAGTTCGAACTTCATTACCAGCCGAAAGTGAATATCAAGACAGGTAATATTTCCGGCGTCGAAGCCCTGATGCGCTGGAACTCCAGCACTTTGGGGCCCGTATCGCCGGTCAAGTTCATCCCCGTTCTGGAAGAAACCGGATTGATCATTGAAGTCGGCGCATGGGCCTTGCGAACGGCATGCCTGCAACACAAGAAATGGATTAAAGTAGGGTTACCCCCCATTCGCGTAGCCGTCAATTTGTCGGCCCGGCAATTGCGCGAAAAATCTTTTGTCAAAGACATCGTTAAAATCATGAAAGAAACCGGGGCAACGCCGGAAAGCCTGGAAGTCGAAATTACCGAAAGCATGGTCATGTCCGATGCCTCCAACGCGGTGGCGGCGCTGATGAAACTGAACGATCTTGGCCTGCATATCGCCATGGACGATTTCGGCACCGGCTATTCATCGTTGAGTTATCTGAAAAACTTTCCCATTCACACCATCAAAATTGATCGTTCCTTCGTTTCCGACATCACCACCAGCAACGATGACACGGCGTTGATCCAGACCATCATCCAGTACAGCCAGAACACCAACCGCAAGGTCATCGCCGAAGGGGTCGAAACGAAAGAACAGTTATCTATACTGAAGAAACACAATTGTGATGAAATCCAGGGTTATTACATCTCCAGGCCCCTGCCGGCGGACGAACTGACCGTTTTCATGAAAAACCTGAAACTCAATATTTAACGGCTCAGGCCTCGTTCCAGGTGCAACTTAAGCGCAGTTCTCCGGCCGTGTTGGCAATGGTAGCGAGGCAGGTTTTGGCGCTTTTTTCGGGTATCCAGGCGGCGATCCTGACTTCATACTGATTATCTTTGCCGCCCGGTATGCCTTCTGAATTAAGCCGCACGATATTGGCATTGAACTGGATCAAGACTTCGCTGAGCCTGGCGATCAATCCGGGCCGATCACCGCCCCTGAGGCTGATCCTGTGGGTAATGTGAGCGGTCTCGCTATGGGTGGCGGCAAGATCGAAGCGGGTAATGGTCATTTCCGCTTGTTCGAGCTCGGTCAGACTTTGCAAGTCCGATTTCAACTGATCGATTGTTGTCTCTTCAGGCAGGGAACAGACGGCGGTAAATTCTGCGCCGCCGCCAAGAATGGCGAACGTTGTATCGCCCAGATTGATTCCCAAATCGAATAATTCGCCCGTGACCGCAGCGACCAGACCGGTTTGGTCAGGACAGATGATGGAGACAAGTACTGTTGTTGTCATGATTTTGTTCTATCCTGTTCCTGATCTTTGCAGATGATTGTAAGCATATCCAGATTTCATCTGTTTTGTAAGCCATTGAGGACGAAGACATGCCCCTCCCGGTGTTACTGACAAGGGCCATTTGCCTGGCGGGCCTGATTTTTATCCTGGGTCCCGATGCGGTCTCTGCGGCCACGGAAGATAAAGCCAAGGTTGATCGGGCCTACCTGTATGAGCATCCAAAGGTCGGATATTTTATCGGCATTCCGGTCAATGTAACCCTACAGGACAGGGGCGCGACCAAAGGCATCGCCATCAAATCCCGGCGGGGCTATCAGGTCACGGTTCAAACCAATCCGGCCAACGGTCAATTTAGCCTGATCAATATGCTGTCCCGCCTGGAAAACAAATACCTGGGCAAGGGCAGGCCCTGGTCGCGAAAATTAAGGCAAGGATCAACAACGGTTGCCGGTCTGGACGCCGTCGAGGCCCTGTACGAAGGGGCCGGGGTGCGGGTGCGGGTCATTATCGTGCGCGGAACAAGATTTGATTATGTCTTCATTTTCCTGGCGGCACCGCTCAATTTTGAGAAACTGGTCGGCGAATTCAACTGGATCATCGCCAGTTTCAGACCGGCCCCCGGCGATCTGGTCAGACCCGGAAAGGCGGTCGAATTATCCAACACATTTGACGGTCGGGAACTTGGATTCAGCGTTAAGTATCCGACCGGCTGGGTCGTCGAACGGCAGGGCAGGTATGTCGTCGTGATCGGCGGAAAATCCGGTACAGCGGCCTATTTCGCAACCATCAGCCTGCAAAATATCAGTACCGAAAACACTCAGGCGGATGCCGGGATAGCCGTTTCGAGCGCCCTGCAAGGATTAAAAAAACAAATCATGGAAGCCGACGGGCAGGCTAAATTTTCGGCCCAGGGCCCCTATATTCACAAAAGTCCGGGGTATACACTTCAGGGCGGGCAATTCACCGTGACCTACAGGCGCGGCAAGGTAGGCTACAAACAATTGACAATTGTCCTGCCCCGATCAGATGACGGTATCATTCATGTGTGGTCTTACGCCGCCCCCGCCGCTGATTTTCAGCAATTCAGTAATATTGCCAGATCCGTTTTGCAGTCCTGGGTTATCAATCGGTAATCCGGGCCACAGGAGAGAATAAGTCATGGCTGATAATGTTCTTGAGCGAATTACCTTCAAGGAAGATGAAAAGATTTTCGTAGAAGGAGATCAGGGCTATCAGGCCTATATTGTCGAGGATGGTGAAGTCAGTATCGTCAAGGGTCCCGATGATGAGGAAACCGTGCTGGCGACCATCGGCAAGGGCGGCATGTTTGGCGAAATGGCATTGATAGACGGGTAGCCCACGCATGGCCACGGCGCGTCGGGCGATGGGCGGCGTGGCCATTATCGTGACCAGGGAAATGTTCAATTTGAAACTGCTAAAAACAGATACCTATGTCCGCGGTTTGCTGAAAATTCTCGCCGATCAGTGCCGACAGCTTTCCAGGGAAAACGTCTTGCTAAAAGCAAAGCTGCTGGAATTGCAACCGGCACCAACGACCCAAGAGGAATAATATTGCTCCCGCTCGCAGTGATATGTTGCTTTCTGCCACTCTCTGATAGATGTTCCCTGCATGACAAATAATCCGGACAACGACGTGACGGAAGATAGCAAGGCCGGGCCCGGAAAAATGGGTGTTCTTGGTAGACTGCGGGGCTATTTTCTTGCCGGCGTCTTAATTACCGCACCTATTTTCATTACTTTCTATCTGGCTTGGCTGTTTATCAATTTCGTCGACAGCAAGGTAACGCCCCTGATTCCGGACAAATATAATCCCGAGACCTATTTGCCCTTCGGTATGCCCGGTCTGGGACTGATTGTTTTGCTAATCGTTTTGACCCTGATCGGGGCGTTAACCGCCGGATTCGTTGGCCGTCTGTACATTCGCGTCAGCGAAAGGCTGCTCAACCGGATGCCTATCATCCGCGGCTTCTATAACGCCATTAAACAGATTCTGGAAACCGTTCTGGCCCAGCAATCGAATGCCTTTCGCGAAGCCGTGCTGGTCGAATATCCCCGTCGCGGCATGTGGGCCATTGCTTTTATTACCGGTCGAACACGGGGCGAAGTGCAGAACATCACAGAAGAAGAATGCATAAACATATTCCTGCCGACGACCCCGAATCCGACATCCGGATTCCTGTTGTTCGTGCCGAAAAAGGAACTTGTTCCCCTCTCCATGTCGGTCGAAGAAGCGTTGAAGATGGTGATTTCGGGCGGAATTGTCACGCCGGTTGATCACCGTCCCGCCGCCGAGCAGACCAAACCACTGGTTTCGGCGGCAACGTATGAAGATATGGATATCCTGCGGGAAGCCCAACGAACCCCTATATTGATAGCAAAAAGCCCTCCCTTCGGTCCGGGCAAAAAAGACTGACTCCTCACAGAGATGTGACGAGTCGTGATGGCAAGTTGGGTTCCGGCATTTTTTTCTCTAACCCGAGCGCAGATACCTGACGGCGGCGTCCCGTTCGAACAGATACAACAACGCCCTCAGCGCCTGGCCCCGGTCCGATTGCAAATCCGGGTCTTTGTTGAGGATCAGATTGGCATCGTCCCTGGCTACAGCCAGCAAATCCGAATGGGCGGTCAGGTCGGCGAGGCGGAATTCGGGCAGGCCGCTTTGCCGTACGCCCAACAGTTCGCCCGCCCCGCGCAGGCGCAAATCTTCTTCGGCAATGACAAATCCATCTTCCGTGTCGCGCATGATGGCGAGGCGGGAATGGGCCGTATCGGTCAGCGGTGTCTGATAGAGCAACAGACAGACGGACGGTTTTTCACCGCGACCAATACGGCCCCGCAACTGGTGCAATTGGGCCAGGCCGAAACGTTCCGCATGTTCGATCACCATGACCGTCGCTTGCGGCACATCAACCCCCACTTCGATCACCGTGGTAGCGACCAGAACGTCGATGTCACCGGCGGCAAAGGCGGCCATGACCTTGTCTTTTTCAGGCCCTTTCATGCGCCCATGGACCAATCCGACCCGGTCCTCGCCGAGCCCCGCAGCGAGTTCCCGGTGGCGCACTTCGACCGCCGCCACATCCAGGTTTTCCGATTCCTCGACCAAAGGGCAAACCCAGTAGACACGGGCCTTATCGGCCACACCACGGCGCACCGCACCGACCACTTCATCTAAGCGGTGCAGGGGAATGATCCGGGTATCGACCGGTTTGCGTCCGTCCGGTTTTTCCGTCAGGCGGGAGACATCCATGTCGCCATAAGCGGTCAGCATCAGGGTCCGGGGAATGGGGGTCGCCGTCATCACCAGAACATCGGCCGCCCGGCCCTTGGCCGCCAGGGTCAGGCGTTGATGGACGCCGAACCGGTGCTGTTCGTCGATAACGCAAAGCGACAGGGTCTTGAAGGCGACGTCTTCTTGGAACAAGGCGTGGGTGCCGATAGCGATTGCGGTCTCACCGGTGCTTAACTTTTCAAGGAGGGCGGCGCGCGCTTTCCCCTTGTCCCTGCCGGTCAGAAGCAGAACGCCGACCCCCGCGGCCTCGGCCAGGGGGGAAAGGGTCTGGAAATGCTGGCGGGCGAGAATCTCCGTCGGCGCCATCAGGGCCGCCTGGGCCCCCGTTTCAACGGCGTTCATCATGGCCAGCAGGGCAACCACGGTCTTGCCGGCCCCGACATCGCCTTGAAGGAGCCGGAGCATGCGGTCTTTTGAGCCCATATCGGCGAGAATTTCCGCCAGAACCGTTTCCTGGGACGAGGTTAGGTCGAAGGCCAGGGCCCCCCGGACCTTGGCCCGCAACGTCCCATCCCCCTTGAGCTGTTGCCCCTTGGCGCGGCGCATGTTGAGCCGGACCAGGGCCAGGGCCAGCTGATTGGCCAGCAATTCATCATAGGCGAGCCGTTGGCGGGCCGGGGTCATGGGGTCAAGGGCGTCAGCCCCTTCCGGGCTGTGCGCCTCGATCAGGCTTTCACGCCATTGCCCCCAGCCGTTGCGGGCGAGAAAGGCGGGGTTCGCCCATTCTTTTAGGTCCGGGGCCGTCTTCAATGCCGCCCGGACGGCTTTCCCGAGCACTTTGCGCGATAGGCCGGCGGTTAACCGATAGATTGGTTCTACGGCTTCCAAGCGATCGCGTTCATCGACTTTTCCCATATGGTCGGGATGGGTCATTTGCAACTCGCCGCCGAACTTTTCAACCTTGCCGGAAACGATCCTGACCTCGCCTTCGGGCAAGGCGCGGGTCAGGTAATCGGCGTGGGCGTGAAAGAAAACAAGGGTTAGGCGACCCGTATCGTCGGCACAGACGACCTTGTAGGGCAACCGTTTGTTGGGCGCGGGAATGTGACGTTCCACCGTGACCGTGATCGTCGCCACCGAACCCGGTTCCGCGTCGCTTACCTTTGGCGCATAGCGGCGGTCGATGACGCCGCAAGGCAAATGCCAAAGCAGGTCGAGGGCATGAACCCCGGCGACCTTTTCCACCAGCTTGGCGGTTCTGGCCCCGATACCGGGAAGGCCGGTCACCAATTTGAACAAGGGGTTTAGAATCTCAGGACGCATGGTTTAATATTTCCTCAAGCGCCGGGCGGGGCCGTTCGGCCCCTGGGCTCGCTCGTATTGGCTCGCGGGGCCTGTTAGCACCATATTTTATTTCCCCCTC
>CBFDVE010000141.1:0-6637 GCA_965613205.1 uncultured Rhodospirillaceae bacterium | reverse complement strand
ATTACCCCTACGAAAAAGGGCCGCTTAGTCCACGCTTTCGCGGCGAGCACGCGCTCCGGCGTTACCCTAACGGGGAAGAACGCTGCATTGCGTGTAAACTGTGCGAAGCCATTTGCCCGGCCCAGGCGATTACCATCGAAGCCGAGCCCCGAGACGACGGTTCCCGCCGCACCACCCGCTACGACATCGACATGACCAAGTGCATCTACTGTGGCTACTGCGAAGAAGCCTGTCCGGTCGATGCCATTGTCGAAGGACCGAATTTCGAATACGCCACGGAAACCCGCGAAGAACTGATGTACGACAAGAACAAATTGCTGGCCAACGGCGACCGCTGGGAAATCGAAATCGCCGAACGCCTGACTCTGGACGCACCATACCGATGAGGACTTATCAATGATCATTCAGGTCCTGTCCTTTTATATGTTTGCGCTGATCGCCATCGCCTCGGGCATGATGGTCATTTCGGCGCGCAATCCGGTCCATTCCGTGCTGTTCCTGATTCTGGCGTTCTTTAACGCGGCGGGACTGTTCGTGCTGCTGGGGGCGGAATTTCTGGCGATGATTCTGGTCGTCGTTTATGTCGGTGCTGTCGCCGTGCTGTTCATGTTTGTCGTCATGATGCTGGACATCAACTTTGTCGAGTTGCGCCAGGGGTTTTTGAAATACCTGCCCATGGGCATTCTAATGGGCGTTGTGTTGGTTATTGAACTGGGCGTGATTTTGGGCGGCTGGCATTTCGCACCCCAGGCCGCTGGCCAGATCGCCCAGGCGACGCCGGACGGCATCACCAATACCCACGCGCTCGGCCAAATTATCTATACGGATTACATTTACCTGTTCCAGGCCGCCGGTATGGTCCTTCTGGTGGCCATGATCGGGGCCATTGTGCTGACCCACCGCACCCGCGCGGGCGTGCGCAAGCAGCGTATTATCGATCAGATTGCGCGGACCGATTCGATCGAAATTCACAAGGTCGAGATAGGCAAGGGACTGTGATGTTTGAAATTGGCCTGACCCATTATCTGATTGTCGCCGCGATATTATTCTCGCTTGGCATCGTCGGTATTTTCCTCAACCGCAAGAACATCATTGTCATTCTAATGTCGGTCGAATTGATGCTGCTGGCGGTCAATATCAACCTGGTGTCGTTCTCGTCCTATCTGGGTGATTTGACCGGCCAGGTGTTCGCCGTTTTCGTGCTCACCGTGGCCGCCGCCGAAGCGGCCATCGGCCTGGCCATTCTGGTCATCTTCTTCCGCAATCGGGGCACCATTGCGGTCGAAGACATTAACGTGATGAAGGGATAAGGGAAGTTGCCAAGTACAATAGAGGCACTTTCAATAATTGTATTACTGGTATTGCCGGGATTTTTTTGTTGGCAATTGATATCGTCAGATATTCCGAAGAATTTTGTGTCAGATGGACATTCGGTGGTTGTTTCCCTAATTTTTAGTGTTGGCATCCATGTTTTATTGTCGCCGTATTCGACTATGATGTTCGATAATATTGTTAGTTATGTGAACGTTATTAAAAAACTTGATGGAAGTCAGCCTCTTTCCATGGAATGGGATTTGTTATACTGGCTGGTGACGGTTCTGTTTGTTGCGCCTGTCATCGTGGCATATATATCTTCATCCCTGTGGAAGGTCCAATGGTCACAGCCGATTTTTGCTACCTTCGGCTTATCTCAGATTCAACGCACAGCAAAAGCATGGGATTGGATTTTTCTCTCTCAAACGCAGCTGAAATGGATGATGGTTCGTTGATTGGTGGAGTTTATGGCAGCGAATCATTTTCATCGTTAGCTCCCCACCGTGAGGATCTGTTTATCGAAAACGAGTATCATATAAACGACTCCAAGGAATTCATCGGTCCTATACATAATAATATTGGGACATGGATTAACGGCGACAAAGTTAATAAGCTCCATTTTTACCGTGCGAATTGAAGGAGAGAATGATGGGCCACAAAAGAAAAATTGATCTGTCCTTAATCATTGCGGGCCGTGGCGTACAGCCAAAAACGGGCGCAGGTCCAATGCCTCTGCCAAAGCCCGAAGTGACTGTTGGAACGAAGCCTGAAGACGGCGCAAGTGCCACGTCTAAGCCACAACCAATTCAGCCCGTTCCCAAGGTTTCTGTAAAGGAATGATCCTTTGATCGCCACCGCCGTATTTCTGCCTCTGCTGGGCGCTATTCTGACCGGCTTCCTGGCCTTTTCCCGCATCGATGACGGCGACAAGGACAAGCAGGCCCGGATATTCCGCACCGCCCAGTGGCTGACCTGCGGCTCGCTGGTTATTTCGGCTGTGTTGTCGATCCTGATTTTCATGGATGTGGCCCTGGGCGGCAATGCCCAGACCGTGGTGCTGTTTTCCTGGATCAGTTCCGGCACGCTGGATGTTTCCTGGGCCCTGAAAGTCGATAGCCTGACCGCCGTCATGCTGATCGTCGTCACCGTGGTCTCGGCCATGGTCCACATCTATTCCATCGGTTACATGAGCCACGATCCGGACGTGCCCCGGTTCATGGCTTATTTGAGCCTGTTCACCTTCTTCATGCTGATGCTGGTGACGGCCGATAACCTGATCCAATTGTTCTTCGGCTGGGAAGGGGTCGGCCTGGCCTCTTATCTGCTGATCGGCTTCTGGTACAAGAAGCCGTCGGCCAACGCCGCCGCGATCAAGGCCTTCGTGGTCAACCGGGTCGGCGATTTCGGCTTCATGCTGGGCATTTTTACGGTCTACATCATATTCGATACGGTCAATCTGGACGCCATATTCGCCGCCGCGCCGGGCAAGGCCAACGACACCATTGCCGTCTTCGGCGGTCAATTCAGTGCCCTGACGGTGGCCTGTCTGCTGCTGTTTGTCGGGGCCATGGGTAAATCGGCGCAACTGGGCCTGCACACCTGGCTGCCCGACGCCATGGAAGGGCCGACCCCGGTATCGGCCCTGATCCACGCCGCCACCATGGTCACCGCCGGGGTGTTCATGGTCGCCCGCCTGTCGCCCTTGTTTGAATATTCCGATACCGCCCTGACGGTGGTCACCATCGTCGGTGGCTCGACTGCCATTTTCGCCGCCACCATCGCCTGTACCCAGAACGATATCAAACGGGTGATCGCCTATTCGACCTGTTCGCAACTGGGCTACATGTTCTTTGCCTTGGGCGTATCGGCCTATTCGGCGGGCATATTCCATCTTATGACGCACGGTTTTTTCAAGGCCCTGTTGTTCCTGGGGGCCGGGTCGGTCATTCACGCCATGTCCGATGAACAGGACATGCGCAAGATGGGCGGCATCTGGCGCTCTATCCCGGTGACCTACGCCCTGATGTGGATCGGTTCCCTGGCCCTGGTCGGCATCTGGCCGTTCGCCGGGTTCTATTCGAAAGACATGATCCTGGAAGCCGCCTGGGGGGCTGGTACATTGGCCGGCAATTACGCCTTCTGGATGGGCATCGCGGCGGCGTTCCTGACCGCGTTCTATTCCTGGCGACTGCTGATCATGACCTTCCACGGCAAATCGCGGGCCAACGAAAAAGTGCTGGCCCATGTGCACGAAAGTCCCAAGATCATGCTGGTGCCGCTGATGGTGCTGGCGCTCGGGGCCATCGCCGCCGGTTATGTCGGCTTTGAATCCCTGGTCGGCGGCAAGATGGCCGAATTTTGGGGTTCATCGATCCTCGTTCTCGAGTCTCACCCGGCCCTTGAAAATGGCCACAACGCCCCGTTCTGGGTCAAATACCTGCCTTTGTTTATGGGCTTCGCCGGGATCGGGCTGGCTTATGTGATGTACATGTTCGTGCCAGGTTTGCCGGGTATGCTGGTCAGCCGCATCCGGCCGATCTACACGTTTGTTTACAACAAATGGTACTTCGACGAGTTGTATGATTTCCTGTTCGTCAGACCGGCTTTTTATCTGGGCCGCAATTTCTGGAAAACCGGCGATGGCTCGCTGATCGACGGGGTCGGCCCGAACGCCCTGGCCGCCGTCACCCTGAGCATCGCCCGCCGGGCGGCACGGCTGCAAACCGGTTATCTGTATCACTATACGCTGGCCATGATGGTCGGCATCGTGGTGGTGATTTCCCTGCTCATGCTGGCGGCGGGGTAGGGCTATGGATAATTTCCCCATTCTGTCGCTGCTGACCTTCATCCCGCTGATCGGGGCCGGGTTTATCCTGACCATTCGTGGCGATGGGGAAGTGGTTGCCCGCAATGCCCGCTATGTGGCGTTGTGGACATCCTCTGCCGTGTTCCTGTTGTCGCTGTTGATCTGGTTCAATTTCGACACCACCACGGCGGATTTCCAGTTCGTCGAAAACGTCGCCTGGATGCCGGAATTCAACATCGCCTATCGCATGGGCGTCGATGGCATTTCCATGCTGTTCGTTCTGTTGGCGACCCTGCTGACGCCTATTTGCGTTATCGCCAGTTGGCAATCGATCACCGAACGGGTCAAGGAATACATGATTTCTTTCCTGATTCTGGAAACCATCATGATCGGCATGTTCGCCGCCCTTGATCTGATCGTGTTCTACATTTTCTTCGAAGCGGTGCTGATCCCCATGTACCTGATTATCGGCGTCTGGGGCGGCCCCAACCGGGTCTATGCGGCGATCAAGTTCTTCCTCTATACCCTGCTCGGGTCGGTGCTGATGCTGCTGGCCATGCTGGCCATGTATGGCGACGCCGGGACCACCGACATCACCGTGTTGCTGACTCACAATTTCCCGGAAAGTATGCAGACCTGGCTGTGGCTGGCCTTCTTCGCCTCGTTCGCGGTGAAAGTGCCTATGTGGCCGGTCCATACCTGGCTGCCGGACGCCCATGTGGAAGCGCCGACCGGCGGCTCGGTCATTCTGGCCGGGGTGCTGTTAAAATTCGGCGGCTATGGTTTCCTGCGCTTCTCCCTGCCCATGTTCCCCATCGCCACGGCAGATTTCACGCCGCTGATTTATATCCTCAGCATCGTCGCCATTATCTATACCTCCCTGGTGGCATTGGCTCAGGAAGATATGAAAAAGCTGATCGCCTATTCCTCGGTCGCCCATATGGGTTTTGTCACCATCGGCACGTTCACCCTGACCGTGCAGGGCATCGAAGGGGCGATCTATCAGATGCTCAGCCACGGGATCGTCTCGGCCGCCTTGTTCCTGATCGTCGGCATTGTTTATGACCGCACCCATTCAAGGCAGATTTCCGATTACGGCGGGCTGGTGCATCGAATGCCGGCCTACGCGCTGGTCTTCATGGTGTTTATGCTGGCCTCGGTCGGTTTGCCCGGCACCGGCGGTTTCGTCGGTGAATTCCTGGTGCTCGTAGGAGCTTTCAAGGTCAATTCCTGGCTCGCGGCGTTTGCGGCGATCGGGGTGATTTTGGGTGCAGTCTATATGTTGTATTTGTATCGGCGGGTAATCTTCGGGGTTCTGACCAAGGAAAGCCTGATGAAAATCACCGATCTGAACCGGCGGGAAATGTTCATGTTCGCGCCGCTGATCATATTGGTGTTCTGGATGGGGATCTATCCGGTTTCGTTTCTCGACGTGATGCATGTGTCGGTCGCTAATTTGATCGATCAGGTCACCAGCGCCCAGGCCGCCGCCGGTAGCCTGGTGGCGGGACGGTAAAGGAAGATGATGTCACAAGTGCCCAATCTGGCCCCGGTGATCGATCAGGTGGTAACGGCGCAGGCCGCCGCAGGCAACATGGTCGCCGGAAGATGAAGGTAGAATGATGTCAGAAGTTCCCAATCTGGTCCCGGCATTGCCGGAAATTTTCATCGCCTGTGTCGCCATGGCGTTGCTGATGCTGGGCGTATTCCAGAAAGCCACAGATAAAGACGGCGAAGTGCAGACCGCCCGCCTGATCACCAAGCTCGGCATTATTTCCCTGGTGCTGACCCTGATGCTGGTGGCCACCGTATCGGGCGGGGTGATGACCACGTTTGGTGGCCTGTTCATCAGTGATCCGTTCGCCATTTATTTCAAGGTGTTGATCCTGATCGCATCGGCCCTGACCCTGGTGCTGTCGCGGGACTACATGGAAAACCAGGGCATCGCCCGGTTCGAATATTCCATTCTGGTGCTGTTCGCCACGCTCGGCATGTTGATGATGGTCTCGGCCAACGATTTGATGTCGTTGTATATGGGGCTGGAAATCCAGAGTTTGTCTTTGTATGTGATCGCCTCGTTCCACCGGGACGATCCCCGCTCGACGGAAGCCGGGCTTAAATATTTTGTCCTCGGCGCGGTTTCTTCGGGCATGTTGCTCTACGGCATTTCGCTGGTTTACGGTTTTGCCGGCAGCACGGATTTCGATGTCTTGCGGGCCATGTTCTCAGGTGACAACGCCGGCAGCCATGCCCCGATCGGCCTGATCATCGGTATTGTCTTTATTCTGGCCGGACTGTCGTTCAAGGTTTCCGCCGTGCCGTTTCATATGTGGACGCCCGATGTTTACGAAGGCGCGCCGACTCCGGTCACCGCGTTTTTCTCGGTCGGCCCCAAGATCGCCGCCATGGCGCTGTTCCTGCGGGTGATGATCGGCCCCTTCGGCGGCCTGATCGATCAGTGGCAGCAGATCATCATCGTTATTTCCATCGCCTCCATGGTGCTCGGCGCCTTTGCCG
>CBFDVE010000140.1:0-6638 GCA_965613205.1 uncultured Rhodospirillaceae bacterium | reverse complement strand
GAGGTCACGTTTATTTCTGTCAAGTAATCGCCGATGACGTCGATGCCGGTGAAGACCAGGCCACGGCGTTTCAGTTCCGGGCCAATGGCGGCGCAAATATCATGCTCGCGGGATGTCAGGGTCGATTTCAAAGGCGTGCCGCCGATGTGCATGTTGGAGCGGATTTCGCCCTGCGGCGGCACCCGGTTGATGGCCCCGACCGGGTCGCCGTCGATCAGGATAATGCGCTTGTCGCCCTCGATAACCTGGGCCAGAAAGGCCTGCACCATTAAGGGCTCGCTGGATTTTTCGGCGAACACTTCGAGCAGGGTGTTGAGGTTATCGTCTTCCGGGCGCAGGCGAAACACGCCGATGCCGCCGTTGCCATAGAGCGGCTTGATGATGATGTCTTTGTGTTCGGCCCGGAATTCCCTGATCGTCACAGGATCGGCCGAAATCAGGGTCGGTGGCATCAGGTCCGGAAACAAAGTGGCGAACAGTTTTTCCGGCGCGTTGCGAACGCTCGCCGGATCATTGACCACCAGGGTTTGCGGGTGAATATGATCCAACAAATGCGTGGCCGTGATGTAGCCCATATCGAAGGGCGGGTCCTGGCGCATGAGGACTACGTCGATCTTACCCAGGTCGATCATTTGCGGCGCGCCGAGATCAAAATGATTACCTTGCTCCCGGCGCAGGGTCAGGGCCCTGGCCCGCGCCCACAGGCGGCCATCGCTGAAAGACAGGTCCCGAGGCTGATAATGATAGAGCCCATAGCCGCGCACCTGGGCCTCCAGCCCCAGCACGAAGGTCGAATCCCCATCGATGTCGATGCTCTCGACCGGGTCCATTTGCAAGGCGACGGTTTTAGTCATGGGTCAGCCTAGCCGGGAGCGCAGTTCTTGCAGCAGGATCGAGGTCCGGTAATGGCTGGCGTCAGTGCCGCTGCGGCGCAAAAATTCTTCCAGCGCGCCGATGGCCTCATCGATGTGGTCCAGACGGGCGTTCAGAATACCCGCTTCCCGCCACAGGGTGGCCTGGTCGGGGGCGAACAGCAGCAGGGTGCGCACTTCGTCGAGCGCCCCTTCCAGGTTTTCGTTGCGCAAAGCCAGCACTTTGGCGTTCTTGCGCGAGCGGATCAGCAGGGTCCGGTTATCCAGGGCCGCCGTGTGCCTGGGGCTGAGCTCCACATGGCTGCCCGAGACCGCCTTGTACAGGTCCCGCAAATCCTGCGGCTGGCGTACAATACCGCCATCGAAGGGATCCAGGATCATACGCTGCCCGGCAAATTCCAGGCGCACCAGCAGGCGCGGTGGAAAATCCAGGCCGTCCATGTGCCAGCCCAGCGCCCTGGCCACATGGAGATAGATAATGCCGAGAATTTCCGGCAGGCCCTGGCGACGATCGATGACCCGGATCAGATTGCCGAACTCAACTTCTTCATAGGCCTCGTCACAACCGCCGTAGCCATAGCGCCGGGCGATCACCTGTCGCAGGGCCTCGGCCCGCATGGCGAGACCCCGGCGCGGGCGCTCGGCGTCTCGCCCAGCATAAGCGGCGACATCGTCGGTCAGTTTTTCAAGGTGGCGTTCGTAAGGGCCCAAATCACAACCCGGTCGTTCGGCGGCGGCCAGGATCAGGGCGGTTTCGGTCAACCCCAGTTCGTTGTCGCGCAGTTTGCCAAAGCCGCTCAAGGCTCGGCATATGTGCGGTGAGGGCGTCATCTATCTAGTTCCCCGATGCCGTCTTGACCCGTACGTGGCTGATCACTTTTTTAACGTAGGAGATGTTCCGCGCCTGGGCGATAACACGATCCAGTTCGGCCTTGTCCTGGGCGATGCCGATCAGGTAAATGGTGCCGCGCACGGTTTCCACGGCGTAGTTGACGGCCTGGACTTTTTCATCGAACGTCAGTTTCGATTTCAGTTCCGCCGTCACCGTGGTGTCGCGGGCGATCTCGCCGAGACCGCTGGCCTCGCCGATAATAATTTCGTTCAACACATCCTTGACCCCGTCGATCTTCCAGGCCAGGCCGATGGCGTCGGCGCGCATCCCTTCACCCTGCACGATGCCGGTAATCAGGACCCGGCCTTCGTAGACTTCGACACTTAATTTGGCGACAATATTCGGCTCGGTATCGAGCCACAGGGCGATGATCTTGATTTCGATGGCGGTATCGACCGCGGCCCCTCTAATGCCCCGTTCCTGATAGGCGGCGACGCCGGTGGTGGCCGCCGCGCCAACGGTCAGGCTGACCGGATCACAGGCGCTCAAAGGCGCCACCAAAAACAGCGCGAGAGCGCCCATGGAGGCTATTCTGCGGATCGAAATTGTCTGATGTTTCATGGCGGCCAGTGTAAATGCCGGGCGTTATATGTCAATCACCGGCGATCCAGGCGGCGGCCAGATGGTGGGGCAGCGATCCAGGGCCGACCATGATCAGGTCAAACCGAATGTGACAGTTTTGCGCCCCCGGATGACGGGCCACATAAGCCAGCGCCGCCCGTTCGATGCGCCGTCGCTGGCGCGGGCCTAAGGACTCGAGTGCCAGATCACCGGTCCGCGCCTTGACCTCAACCATCACCAGCAGATCACCCCTTCTGGCGACGATATCGATTTCACCGACCGGGGTTTTATAGCGCCTGGCGAGGATGCCATAGCCCTTCAGGCGCAGCAGCCAGGTGGCCACGGTCTCGGCCATATGGCCAAACCGATAGGCTTGCCGCTTGCGGCTCGCGCCCCGGTTCATTTTCCGCTCAGGGCCAGGGCGCGGCCATAAATATTGCGCCTGGGCAGCCCGGTTAAGTCGGCGACCTGGGCGGCGGCATCGCGCACGCTGGCGTTTTTCAGGGCCTCGGTAATCATCCCGTCCAGTTCCTTAGGCGTGGGCGGGGTGGCGATCAGGGGCGGCCCGACGACCACGGTGACCTCGCCCTTCGGCGCACCGGCGGCGCGGTAATGAGCGGCCAGGTCGGCCAGATTGCCGCGCCGCACTTCCTCGAACAGTTTTGTCAATTCCCGGCCGACGGCGGCGGGCCGGTCGCCCAGCACCGCAGCCATGTGGGCCAGCGAAGCCGCCAGCCGTTTCGGGCTTTCCAGCAACACAAGGGTCGCCGGGACGGCTTTTAGCTCAGTCAAAAACGTGCCCCGCCTGCCCGCCTTGACCGGCGGGAACCCGGCGAACAAAAACCGGTCCGTCGGCAGGCCGCTCAGCACCAGGCCGCCCAGCACCGACGACGGGCCGGGCAGGTGGGTGACCAATAAATCCTGCTCGGCACATTGGCGCACCAGCCGATAGCCCGGATCGGAAATCATCGGCGTCCCGGCGTCGGACACCAGCGCCACGATTTCGCCGCTTTTAAGGCGTTTGATAATGTCGCGCCCGGCCGCTTCGGCGTTGTGGTCGTGATAGGCGATCAGGGGCTTTGATATGTTGTGAATGGCCAGCAGCCTGGCCGTGACCCGGGTATCTTCACACGCGATAACATCGGCGGACATCAACAGGTCGAGCGCGCGCAGGGTGATATCGCGGGAATTGCCAATCGGCGTGGCGACCACATATAGCCCCGGCGGGTCAGTTGGTGTAGCATCCGCCCCGGATTGAGACGCCACAGGATCAGGAGACACTTTTGCCAGTTCAGCGCCGCGCGCATTTACGGTCTTGTTCGGTTTCCGTTTGCTCATGGCGGTGGCCGGTATCCTTTGTCCGTGTGGTCATGGTGGCGGCGATTGTTTTCGTCGCCGGTTGCGAGTCTCCACGACTTCCGGCAGTCTTTCAAGGCTCCAGCGTTCCGGTCACGGCCAAAACCGCGCCCGCTAAAGACGACAAGACCACTCCGGTCGCCCCGACCCAGCCCCAGGCGCGGCAGATCGCCCGGCCTTTGCCGCCCCTGCAATCGCTATCGACACAGGCCCCGCCAGAGGCGACCGGGGATGCACGTGAAAAGCCGCCGTCTCTGCTTCCCTTACTAACGGCCAAACCGAAACCGGGTTCGCAAGAGAGTCAAGGCCAGGTTCCGGGCCCTCGCGGCGTACAGGCACCGATGACGCCGCTGGCCCCCGGTTCGACGGTTCGGGTGGCGCTGCTGGTGCCTTTGAGCGGGCCTAACAGGAAACTGGGTCAGGCCTTGCTCAATGCGGCGCAACTGGCCCTGTTCGAATTTTCCAACGACAAGTTTGAATTGCTGATCCACGATACGGGCGGCACCCCGGAAGGCGCCCTGGAAGCGGCGCGGCTGGCCATCGGCGATGGCGCCTCGCTGATTCTAGGCCCCCTGCTGGCCTCTTCCATCCGGGCCGTGGCCCCGGTGGCGCGGGCCGCCAACATAACGGTGATCGGTTTTTCCAGTGACCGCACGGTCGCCGGCGGCGATATCTACACCATGGGGTTCTTCCCGGAAACGGAAGTCCGTCGCCTGACCCGTTTCGCCCGCGATCAGGGCATAACCCGGTTTGCCGCCCTGGCCCCCAGCAATGCCTATGGCCAGACCGTGGTCGAAACCCTGCGCCAACAGGCCGAGCGGCTCGGCGCGGTGGTCACCCGGGTGCAGTTTTATGATCCCGATCTGGAGGATTTTTCCGGCGTCGTGCGCGATCTGGCCGATTACGACTACCGGCGTAATTCCCTGCTCGCCCAGCGCCAGGAGTTGGCGGCCCGGGGCGATGAAATTTCCGCCCGCGCGCTTAGTCGTCTGGCCCGGTTGCAGACGCTCGGTGATCTGCCCTTCGAGGCCCTGCTGCTGGCCGATGGCGGCAAGCGCCTGCTGGCCATCGCCGCCCTGCTGCCTTTTTATGATGTGGACCCGAAGAAAATCCGCATGTTGGGCACCGGCCAGTGGGACACGCAGGGTCTGGGGGCCGAACCGGCCCTGCTGGGCGGCTGGTACTCGAGCCCGCCGCCGGATGCCCGAGCCGATTTTGTCGCCCGCTACGAAAAAATCTACGGCGGTCCGCCCCATCGCCTGGCCACCTTGGCCTATGACGCCACCGCTCTGGCCGCCGTGTTGTCCCGCAGCGGCACGGACGATGGCGGCAGCAAGCCCGATTTTTCCCGTGCCGCCCTGACCAACGCCAGCGGCTTTTGGGGCCGGGACGGCATCTTCCGTTTTCTCGCCGATGGCACGGTCGAACGAGGCCTGGCGGTTATGCAAATAGAACGCCGAGGCAAAAAAGTCATCGACCCGGCTCCGACCGCCTTCGCCGCCATGGCTCCGATCAATTAGGTCATGGCCGAGACAACGAGAAAAAAAACCAACCACCGCCACCGTTATACCGCGCACCATGTAGCGCCATGCCATCGAACACATGACGCCTGAGCGGCGCAAATATTACCGGGACCGCAGATAGCGACCCGCTTATGGGGCGAGCAGTTCCCCGAGTACCCCGTCCAAACAGAGCCGACCGGTCGCCGTGGTGCGCAGGCCGTTCTCATCAAGGACCAGAAAATCTTCTGCGATCAGACGGGCCAGGGAATTGTCGGGGAAACCCTTTTCAAACAGCTCATGGGTTTCCCGGTCGATGCCCTGGGTCAGACGCAGCCCGGTCATGATCTTTTCTTGCAGCCGGGTCGCCGGGTCGATGGCGCTGCGTTTGGCCGTGCCGTGGCCGTTTTTTTCGACCGCCGCCAGCCAGCGATCCGGTTGGTGGATCTGGTACAGGGCTTCGGTCTTCGCCGCCACCGTCAGGCGGCCATGGGCTCCGGGGCCGATGCCCGCATAATCGTGACCCTGCCAGCCGAGCACGTTGTGGCGGCATTGCTGGCCCGGCCGGGCGTGGTTGGAAATTTCGTAAGCGGGCAGTCCGGCTTTTTCTGTCAGGCCCTGGGTCAGCTCATACAAGGCGGCCCCGCTGTCCCCATCGGCGGAAGCAACACCGTCCCGGAAAAACACCGTGCCGGTTTCGATGGTCAGTTGATACAGGGATAAATGCCCGGCGTTATAGGCTAGCGCATCGGTCAGTTCTTCTCGCCACTGATCCGGCGTCTGCCCCGGTCTGGCGTAAATCAGGTCGAACGATGTGCGGCTAAATATTCCGGTAGCCATTTCAAGGGCGGCTCTTGCTTCCGTGGCGCTGTGGCCCCGACCGAGAAATTTAAGGGCCTGGTCATCGAAAGACTGCACCCCGAGCGACAGGCGATTGACCCCGGCACCGCCAAATTCCCGCAAGCGCCCGGCCTCGACCGATGTCGGGTTGGCTTCCAGGGTGATCTCCAGATCGTCTTCGTGCGGCCAGTATTTTTTTGCCGCCCCGATCAGCGCCGCCGCCGTTTGCGGGGCCATCAGCGACGGTGTACCGCCACCAAAAAAAATACTTTGCAGCTTTCGGCCCGGCGTTTGGGCGGCGAAGTGACCCAGTTCCGCCAGCAGGGCGGCGCGCCACCGGGCGTCATCGACGCCGGTTTCGACAGGGTGGCTGTTAAAATCACAGTAGGGGCATTTCGACCGGCAGAACGGCCAGTGAATGTAAAGCGAGACCGGGGTCCGGGCGTTCACATTCAGGCCCCATCGGCCCCGTCGAAACAGGCCGCTATCAGTTGCCTGAAGGCGGCGGCGCGGTGGCTGATCCGGTGTTTTTCATGCGGCTCCATTTCGCCGCAGGTGAGGTCGTAGCCATCGGGCCGGAACATGGGGTCGTAACCGAAGCCGTTTTCGCCCCGTGGC
>CBFDVE010000139.1:0-6729 GCA_965613205.1 uncultured Rhodospirillaceae bacterium | reverse complement strand
GACGACGCTCTAACCAACTGAGCTACACCCCCATATTACGAGGTTTCCATTGCTGGAAAGGGTTGATGTAAAGGCACCCCTGCCGGGTGTCAAGAGATGAACCGCGATCTATCGCATTTTTTGTATTTGCCAGAGAATGGTGGGCGATGACGGGCTCGAACCGCCGACATTCTCGGTGTAAACGAGATGCTCTACCAACTGAGCTAATCGCCCTGAAAATTCTGATAAAAGAGAAAACAATGCCGGCGACATGAAATCATGCGCCGGCATTGATATAGCAAAGTCGCCGAAAGATTAATTTACGGCTTCTTTCAGACCTTTACCGGCCTTGAACTTAGGCTGGAAAGAGGCTTTGATTTGAATCTGCTCGCCGGTGCGAGGATTACGCCCAATCGAAGCTTTGCGATGGGCAACACTGAAGGTGCCAAACCCGACCAGACGAACTTCCTGCTTTTGGGAAAGAGCGCCAGTGATCGCTTCGAAAACGCTTTCAACAGCCTTGGCTGCATCGGTTTTAGACATATCGGCGCTCTCGGCGACGGCGGAAACAAGGTCATTTTTATTCAAGATAAACCCCCCTTTTTTTTGATGAGAGTAAGGAAAAATACGAATGCTTCGGTAAGGCGTAAGGGCCCTGAAACATGCGCAATACTATAGGGGTGGTCTGGCCGCCGTCAATCGCACAACCGCAGTTTTCCCCAGTTTATTGCGGGTTGCAGCAAGTTTTTCGGATCGTGGAAAAGCTATAAATGATAAAAAGGCAATAGAATCATGGCTCTTACCCGAATACCGAAAAAGTTGCCGTTTGAACGAAAAAAGTGCCGTCCCCGAAATCGGCAACGGCACTTTCAGTCACATTTTTCGGTGACCGGAAAAAAAAGATTTTCCGAATCATATGCAGATTCGCATATCCCCCGGGTCAGTGCGTAACGACACCGTTCTCGTTGCGCTTGGTTCCGGCCAGGGCGGCCGCTTCGTTTTCCATTTCTTCGGTCCATTCGATGGGCGTCAGTTTGCTGACCAGCGCATGGCCAAGAACTTCAGCCACGTTGGCGACCGCAATGATGGTCATGCCCTTTTTTACATTGTCGGGAATTTCGGCCAAATCCTTTTCGTTGTCATGCGGGATCAGCACCGTTTTGATCCCACCACGCAGGGCGGCGAGAAGCTTTTCCTTTAATCCTCCAATGGGCAGCACCCGACCGCGCAGGGTGATTTCGCCGGTCATGGCGACATCTTTACGCACGGCAATTCCGGTCAGCACGGAAACGATTGATGTGGCCATGCCGACACCGGCCGACGGGCCGTCTTTGGGGGTCGCCCCTTCGGGTACGTGAACGTGAATGTCCTTGTGGGTGAACATCGTTGGCGGGATGCCGAATTCCAGCGAACGGGACTGAACAAATGACTTGGCCGCCTGAATGGATTCGGTCATCACATCACCCAGCTTGCCGGTGATCGTCATCTTGCCCTTGCCGGGAACCTTCACCGCTTCGATCGACAGCAATTCACCGCCGACTTCGGTCCAGGCCAGACCGGTGGTGACGCCGACCATATCATCGGCCTCGATCTCGCCGTAGCGGAACCGTTTGATGCCGGCGTATTTGCCCAAATTCTTGGCCGTGATCCTGATTTTTTTGGCCTCGCCCAACATGATTTCCTTGACCGCCTTGCGGGTCAAAGCGGCGATTTCACGTTCCAGGCTACGGACCCCGGCTTCACGAGTGTAATAGCGGATGATATCGCGCAAAGCGCTATCGGAAATGCTCCATTCGCCATCTTTCAGGCCATGCATTTCGACCTGTTTGTCGATCAGATGGCGCTTGGCGATTTCGACTTTTTCATCTTCCGTGTAGCCGGACAGGCGAATAATTTCCATCCGGTCAAGCAGAGGGCTCGGCATGTTCATGGTGTTGGCCGTGGTCACAAACATCACATCGGAAAGATCGTAATCCACTTCCAGATAATGGTCGTTGAAGGCATTGTTCTGTTCCGGGTCCAGCACTTCAAGCAGGGCCGAGGCCGGATCGCCCCGCCAGTCCTGGCCCATTTTGTCTATTTCATCAAACAAAAACAATGGGTTGGACGACTTAGCCTTCTTCATGCCATGGACGACTTTGCCAGGCATCGAGCCGATGTAGGTGCGCCGGTGGCCGCGAATTTCGGACTCATCGCGAACGCCGCCCAAAGACATGCGGACAAAGTTACGCCCGGTCGCATTGGCAATGGATTTGCCGAGCGATGTTTTGCCGACACCGGGAGGCCCGACCAGGCACAGGATTGCGCCCCTGACCTTGTTGACCCGCTGCTGAACGGCAAGATATTCGATAATCCGTTCCTTGACCTTTTTCAGGCCATAGTGATCGGCATCGAGAATGGCCTGGGCTTTTTTGATATCCTTGTTGATGCGTGAGCGTTTTTTCCAGGGAATCGACAGCATCCAGTCCAGGTAATTGCGGACCACGGTGGCCTCGGCCGACATGGGGCTCATGTTTTTCAGTTTTTTCAGCTCGCCAAGCGCTTTTTCACGGGCTTCTTTGGTGAACTTGGTCTTGTTGATGTTTTCTTCAAACTCGGCCAGTTCGTCCTTGCCGTCTTCGCCCTCGCCGAGCTCTTTCTGGATCGCTTTCAGTTGTTCGTTCAAATAATATTCGCGCTGGGTCTTTTCCATCTGCCGTTTGACCCGATTGCGGATTTTCTTCTCCACCTGCAAGACACCGATTTCCGATTCCATGAACGAATAGACCCGTTCCAGGCGTTCCGATACGGTCTCGGTTTCCAGCAATTCCTGCTTTTCGGAAATTTTCAGGGCCAGGTGCGAAGCTATGGTGTCGGCCAGCTTGCTCGGCTCATCGATCTGGTTGATCGAAACCAGGGCTTCGGGCGGAATTTTCTTGTTCAGTTTAATGTACTGTTCGAACTGGCTGACCACCGAGCGGGACAGGGCTTCCATTTCCTGGTCGTCGCCGTCCGGCTCGTCCAGCAGCACGGCCTGGGCTTCGAAGAACTTGTCGTTTTCCTGATAGCGCACGACCCGGGCCCGCTGAGAGCCTTCGACCAGCACTTTAACCGTGCCATCGGGCAATTTCAGCAACTGCAATACGGTCGCCACGGTGCCGACTTCGTATATGTCGTCGATGGTCGGATCATCATCGGCGGCATTTTTTTGCGCCAGCAGCAGGATTTGCTTGTCGTCCTGCATAACGTCTTCCAGCGCGTGGACCGATTTTTCCCGGCCGACAAACAGCGGCACGATCATATGGGGGAAAACCACGATGTCGCGCAGGGGAAGGACCGGATAGGTGTTGCCTTGAAGTGCTACAGTCATAATGCCTCTATGTGCTGGTCGAGAAGGGACTGCTATTAAGTTGGGTCAACCGCCACCGCCGTTCAAGGGGCGGAGACTAAATAACTGCTACGGCACTTAGGCGCTGGTTTCGACTTCACTGGGGCGGTCGGCGTAGATATAGAGCGGCGATGCCCCATCATCGACCACCTCGGAGTTGATCACCACTTCTTCGACACTTTCCAGTCCGGGCAACTCGAACATGGTATCGAGCAGTATATTTTCCATGATCGAGCGCAAGCCCCGCGCCCCGGTTTTACGTTTGACCGCCTTGCTGGCGATGCTTTCCAAGGCCGTTTCGCTGAACGACAAATTGACATCTTCCATTTCGAACAGGCGTTGGTATTGCTTGACCAGGGCGTTCTTGGGTGCCGTCAGGATTTCGATCAGGGCTTTTTTGTCCAGATTATCAAGGGTCGCCAACACCGGAAGGCGACCGACAAATTCCGGGATCAGGCCAAATTTCAACAGATCTTCCGGTTCCACATCACGCAGAATTTCGCCCGTGTCGCGCTCTTCCGGCGACCGCACATCGGCCCCGAAGCCAATGCTGACACCTTTGCCCCGGTTGGAAATGATTTTGTCCAACCCGGCAAAGGCGCCGCCGCAGACAAACAGAATGTTGGTCGTATCGACCTGCAAGAATTCCTGCTGCGGGTGCTTGCGACCGCCTTGCGGCGGCACACTGGCGACCGTGCCTTCCATAATTTTTAACAAGGCCTGCTGCACCCCTTCACCCGAAACGTCACGGGTGATCGACGGGTTATCGGTTTTGCGTGAAATTTTATCGACTTCGTCGATATAGACAATGCCCCGCTGCGCCCGTTCCACATTGTAATCGGCGGACTGCAACAGCTTGAGGATGATATTTTCCACGTCTTCGCCGACATAACCGGCTTCGGTCAGGGTGGTCGCATCGGCCATGGTAAACGGCACATCGAGGATACGGGCCAGGGTCTGGGCCAGCAGGGTCTTGCCGCAACCGGTCGGGCCAATCAGCAGGATATTGGATTTGGCCAATTCCACATCATTGGCCCCGCCGCCGTGATTGAGCCGCTTGTAGTGATTGTGGACGGCGACGGCGAGTACCCGCTTGGCGTGGACCTGGCCGATGACGTAATCATCGAGCACCGAATTGATTTCCGTTGGCGTCGGCACCCCGTCGCCGGATTTGACCAGGCTGGTCTTGTGTTCTTCGCGAATAATATCCATGCACAATTCGACGCATTCATCGCAGATGAACACGGTCGGACCGGCGATCAGCTTGCGCACTTCGTGCTGGCTCTTGCCGCAGAACGAGCAGTAGAGAGTGTTTTTGGAGTCACCGCCGGTGGACTTGGTCATCGATTGAGTGTCCTATAATTCTTTAACGTCACAGAAGGCACGAACCCCTTCGGATATACTTTACCCGTTCGTCCCTGCCCCAGACAAGCCCCAGCTTGCCTTTGCCACCCCTGGCCATATCTGGAAACAGGCGCCGCAGGGGCCGGGGAATAATGATATGGGGTTCCTTAATGGCCGATTAATATGAGATTTAATCGTCGGACTTTTCACCGTTTTCGTCGTCATCGGTAGCCGGACGACTGCTGACGACTTCATCGATGATGCCAAAATCCCTGGCTTCCTCGGGCGTCATGAAATGGTCACGTTCGACCGCTTTTTCTATTTCTTCCAATGACTTGCCCGTATGTTCCACATAAATTTGATTGAGCCTTGAACGCACCGCCAGTATTTCGCGGGCCTGGATTTCAATATCCGTGGCCTGGCCCTGGGCCCCGCCGGAAGGCTGGTGAATCATCACCCGGGCATTGGGCAGGGCGAACCGCTTGCCGGCCGTTCCGGCACACAGCAAAAACGATCCCATGGATGCCGCCTGACCGATACAAACCGTCGATACATCGGGCCGGATGTAGCGCATGGTGTCATAAATGGCCAACCCAGACGTGACGATGCCGCCCGGTGAATTGATGTAGAACGAGATATCCTTGGTCGGATTTTCGCTTTCCAGATACAGCAACTGGGCGCAGACCAGCGCCGCCACGCCATCATCGACGCCGCCGGTCAGGAAGATGATCCTCTCCTTCAGCATCCTTGAAAAGATATCGTAGGCCCGTTCGCCCCGGTTGGTGGTTTCGACCACCATGGGGACCAGGCCGCTCATATAGGTCTCGGTCGGGTCGCTCATTTGGCGTCATCCTTATGTGTGCTTTTCCTGGCCGCCGACTTTTTTGGGGCCGCCTTGTTGGCCGGTGATTTCTTCTCAGCCTTTTCCTTTTTGCCGCCGCTGTCCGCATCGGGCAGCTTCAACAATTCATCGACACTGGTATCTTTATCGGAAACCTTGGCAATCTCAAGGATGAAATCGACCACTTTTTCTTCCATGATCGGTGCCGTCAGGGTTTGCATGGCCTCCGGGTGAGAGCGGAAATGTTCCATCACTTCCTGCTCCTGGCCCGGATAGCGGCGGGCTTCGGCCATGATGGCGCGGTTGATGTCTTCCTGGCCGACTTGCAGATTGTTGGCCTGACCAATTTCGGCCAGCAGAAGCCCCAAGCGGACCCGCCTCTCGGCGATGTCCCGGTATTCAACCTTCAGTTCATCATCGGATTTATCGGCGTCAGGATCGGCCTCGACACCTTGATCCTTGATCTGTTTGCGCTGTTCCTCGAATTGCTCCCAGATGACGTCGAATTCGTTATCGACCAGGCCGCCGGGAACCTCGAAGGTGTGATTTTCCGACAATACGTCGAGCAATTCACGTTTGATACGGTGCCGTGATATATCCTTGAATTCACGTTCGTGTTCTTCGCGAATATTCTTTTTCAGGGTATCGAGATCATCGACGCCGACCTTTTTAGCCAATTCATCATCGATGGCGGCCGGGGCGGACTGGCGCATTTCGGTGACATCGACGGCGAACATGGCGTCTTTACCGGCCAGGTCTTCGGCACCGTAATCGGCGGGAAAAGATACTTTAACGTCCACATGATCGCCCACATTGGCCCCGACCAACTGCTCTTCGAAGCCGGGGATGAAGCTACCACTGCCCAATTCCAGGAAATAGGCTTCGGCCTTGCCGCCGGTGAATTCCTCGCCATCGACGGTGCCGAGGAAATCAATGACGAGAACGTCTCCGTCCCTGGATTGGCGCTTTTTGGTTACCGGTTCGGAGGATTTGTGGGCCCCGGCGATGCGCTCGAGGGTGCTGTCGATTTGCTTTTCATCGGCCTTGACTGTCATCCGTTCCAGGCTGATTTTGGCAAAATCCATCGGTTCGATGACCGGCATGATTTCGACCACCATGGAATATTCCAGATCGGATCCGTCTTCGAATTTGGTCACTTCGATTTTCGGCTGCAAGGCCGGGCGCAAGTCACGGTCCT
>CBFDVE010000138.1:0-6754 GCA_965613205.1 uncultured Rhodospirillaceae bacterium | reverse complement strand
TCTCGGCGCATTTCAACATCCGCATTTCGGACATGCATTCGGCCCGCCGGGCGCGGTCCGTCGCCCGGCCCCGCCAGGTGGCCATGTACCTGGCCAAGCAGCTGACTTCGCGCTCTCTGCCTGAAATCGGCCGCAAGTTCGGCAACCGCGACCACACCACGGTCATGCACGCAGTCAAAAAGGTGGACGAACTGCGCGAACACGATTCCTCCTTCAACGAAGACGTGGAGCTTTTGCGCCGGATGCTCGAAGGCTGAGCAGCGCTCTATATCCCTCTCGAATCGCCGTCTTCCGCCGGGCCTTTTTCAAGGCCTTTTTTCACATCCCAGCCGCCGTCCCCGGTCGGCCGCCGGCCGCGGTCGAAGCGAGGCCGATTAAACATTTGTTTCCAAACGCCTGGCTGACTCGTCCTAGATAAGCCACGACGCCGATAGAGCTTTTGATTTTGCCGGTTCTTGTTATAATAAATTCCATCTTTCCGGGGCCGATTTCGGCCCGTTTCCGCTGCTCCGCCCGGGGCTGCCCGGCGAAATTTCCGACCCGGACGATGGATGCAAAACTCAAATGGGGGCACCCGCAAAGTCATGAAACTGATCATCGAACAAGCGACGCTTATGAAGGTGCTGGGCCATGTGCAAAGCGTCGTCGAACGGCGCAATACCATTCCCATTTTGTCCAATGTCAGGATCGATGCGGGCGACGGCAAATTAAGCCTGAACGCCACCGATATGGACTTAGACGTGGTCGATCAGGTCACCGCCAACGTCGAGCAGCCCGGTGCCACCACCGCCCCGGCCCTGACCCTTTATGAAATTGTCCGCAAGCTGGCCGAGGGCGCGCAGATCGAATTTGACAGCGGTGAAGACAACCAGTTGGTGATCAAATCGGGCCGTTCCCGGTTTACCCTGACCTGCCTGCCGACCGATGAATTCCCGGTCATGTCCGGCGGCGATCTGCCGCATACGTTTTCGCTGCCCGCGGCCGAAATTCGCGGCCTGATTGATCGTACCCGGTTCGCCATTTCGACCGAGGAAACCCGCTACTACCTGAACGGCATCTATCTTCACGCCGCCGAACGGGACGGCACCCCGGTGCTGCGCGCCGTCGCCACCGACGGCCACCGGCTGGCCAGCGTCGAAGGGCCCCTGCCGAGCGGAGCCGAAGCTATGCCCGGCATCATTGTTCCGCGCAAAACCGTCAGTGAGCTGCACCGCCTGATCGAGGAAACGGTCAGCGATGTGGCCGTGGAATTGTCGGAAACCAAAATTCGCTTCACCTTCGATTCGGTCATTTTGACATCGAAACTGATTGACGGCACCTTCCCCGATTACCAGCGCGTCATTCCGTCCGGCAACGACAAGGAACTGATTGTCCAGTGCAAACCCTTTGCCGAAGCGGTTGATCGGGTCTCGGCCATTTCCAGCGAGAAATCCCGCGCCATCAAGCTGAGCCTGAATCCTGGTGTGCTGGTGCTGTCGGCCTCCAGCCCCGACCAGGGCAGCGCCACCGAAGAACTGGAAGTGGATTATAGCGGCGAGGCCATGGAAATCGGCTTCAATTCCCGTTATCTGCTCGATATTACCGGCCAGATCGAAGGCGAGACCGCCCGTTTTGCCCTCGCCGATGCCGCCTCGCCGACCATTCTCAGCGAAATCGAAGATTCGAGCGCATTGTATGTGTTGATGCCCATGCGCGTTTGAGTGGGCCGTGACTTTCAAAGGAATCAAGCCCTGACCCGATCGCAAGGATTGGCCAGAATGGAGAGCAAGGATGCCGATGCCTCGTCGGTGTCCGGCTTGGCCGTGGCTCAGGGCCCGGCTTCCCTGCAACGCCTGACCCTGACGGATTTCCGGTGTTATGCCGCCCTGCGCCTGGACGTGGATGCCAGGCCGGTGATCCTGACCGGAGCCAACGGAGCCGGTAAAACCAATATCCTGGAAGCGGTATCTTTCCTGGTTCCCGGTCGCGGCCTGCGCGGTGCCCGGTTGGCCGAAATCGCTCGTTCCGACCCCGGATCAACCGCGGAAAGCCCCCGTCAGTGGGCGGTCAGCGCTATAATCGAAACACCTGTCGGGCCGGTCAACCTGGGCACGGGGCGCGATCAACCGGGTCACGGCGGACGGGAAAAACGGCTGGTCCATATCGATGGCGAACGGGTCTCCTCCCAATCACGCCTGGCCGATTATCTCAGCATTCAGTGGCTGACCCCGCAAATGGACCGGCTGTTTGTGGAAGGCCCGTCGGCCCGGCGGCGGTTCCTGGATCGGCTGGTGTTTGGTTTCGATCCGGCCCATGCCGGACGGGTCTCGGCCTATGAACATGCCTTGCGCGAACGATCCCGCCTGTTGCGTCACGGCCAGCCCGGCACGGGCCGCCCGGCCGATCCGGAATGGCTTTCGGTATTGGAAGATTCCATGGCCACCCGTGGCGTCGCGGTCGCCGCCGCCCGCCTGCAACTGGCCCAGCGCCTGGGCCAGATAGCCGCTCGAAAGGGGGCGTTTCCCGGCGCCACCATTGCCGTCAGCGGTGATGTCGAACAGTGGCTGGGCGAGGGTCCGGCCTTGCAGGCGGAAGACCGGTTCCGCGCCGCCCTGGCCAATTGCCGCTCGCGGGACAGTGAAAACGGTTCGACCGGACTTGGCCCTCACCGCAGCGATCTGATCGTCCACCACACCCGCACCGGCCAGGTTGCGGCGCTGTGTTCCACCGGCGAGCAAAAAGCCCTGCTGATCGCCCTGATTTTGGCCAACGCCCGATTGCAGGCCGCCGAACGGGGCTCCTTGCCCCTGTTGTTGCTCGATGAAGTGGCCGCCCATCTGGATCAAACCCGCCGCCAGGCTTTGTTTGATGAAATTCTGGCTCTCGGCATTCAGGCCTGGATGACCGGCACCGATATGTCCCTGTTCGATGCCATGGCCCGGACCGCACAGTTTTTCAGCGTCGATAACGCGACGCTCGCTGCCCAGTCGCCCCAGTAAAATTTGAAATGAACGTCCTATGACCGATAAATCCGACCCCCAGGTTAAATCCGCCGCAGACACCTATGATTCCGATTCCATTAAAGTCCTGAAAGGGCTTGATGCGGTGCGCAAGCGTCCGGGCATGTATATCGGCGATACGGATGATGGCTCGGGCCTGCATCATATGGTGTACGAAGCCGTCGATAACGCCATCGACGAAGCCCTGGCCGGTTATTGCGACCGGGTCGATGTGGTGCTTAATGGCGATGGCTCGGTCACCGTCGCCGATAACGGGCGCGGGATTCCGGTCGATATTCATGCCGGAGAAGGGGTCTCGGCGGCCGAAGTGATCATGACCCAGTTGCACGCCGGGGGGAAGTTCGATCAGAATTCCTACAAGGTATCGGGTGGCCTGCACGGGGTCGGGGTGTCGGTGGTCAACGCCTTGTCGGTGTGGCTGGAACTGAAAATCTGGCGCCGTGGCAAGGAACATACGGTGCGTTTCGAAAACGGCGATACGGTCGCGCCCCTGGTCGTCACCGGCGACGCTCCAGCCGCCGAAAACAAGGACGGACCCAAGACCGGCACGGAACTGACGTTTCTGCCGTCGCCGCAAACCTTCACCATGACCGAGTTTGATTTCGCTACTTTGGAACATCGCCTGCGCGAACTGGCGTTCCTTAATTCCGGGGTCGCCCTGCGTCTGGTCGATGGCCGCCATGTGGATGAAAAGAAAGTCGATCTGCATTACCAAGGCGGCCTGATCGCCTTCGTCAATTACCTGGACCGCTCGAAAAACGCGGTGCTGGCCGAGCCGATCACCATCATCGGCGAAAAAGGCGGGGTCGTGGTCGAAGTGTCCATGCAATGGAACGACAGCTATCACGAAACCATGCTGTGCTTCACCAACAATATCCCGCAGCGGGATGGCGGCGCCCATCTGGCCGGTTTCCGGGGCGCCCTGACCCGCACCATCAACGGCTATGCCAATTCAAGCGGCCTGGCCAAGAAGGAAAAGGTTTCCATTTCCGGTGACGATTCCCGCGAAGGGCTGACTTGTGTGTTGTCGATCAAAGCCCCCGACCCGAAATTTTCATCGCAAACCAAGGACAAGCTGGTGTCTTCGGAAATCCGGCCCATTGTCGAAAGTATTGTCGCTCAACATCTCGACCAGTGGTTCGAAGAACATCCCGCCGAAGCCAGGCTGGTGATCGGCAAGATCATCGAAGCCGCCGCCGCCCGTGAAGCGGCCCGCAAGGCGCGTGATCTGACCCGGCGCAAAGGGGCCTTGGATATCGCCTCTCTGCCCGGCAAGCTGTCCGACTGCCAGGAACGGGACCCGGCCCTGTCCGAACTGTTCCTGGTCGAAGGGGACTCCGCCGGCGGCTCGGCCAAGCAGGGCCGGCACCGTAAAAATCAGGCGATCCTGCCCCTGCGCGGCAAGATCCTCAATGTCGAACGGGCCCGGTTCGACAAAATGCTGTCCTCGGCTGAAATTGGCACCCTGATTGCCGCCATGGGCACGGGCATCGGCCGGGAAGATTTCAACGCCGACAAATGCCGCTATCACAAGATCATCATCATGACCGACGCCGACGTGGACGGCAGCCATATCCGCACCCTGCTGCTGACGTTTTTCTATCGTCAAATGCCGGAACTGATCGAACGGGGTTATCTGTATATCGCCCAGCCGCCGCTGTATCGGGCCAAGCGGGGCAATTCGGAAGTTTATCTGAAAGACGATCCGGCGCTGGAAAGCCACCTGTTTTCCGTCGCCATCGACGAAGGCACGGTGTTTACCGCCTACGACGGGGCCCAGATCGCCGGGGCGGATTTGCACCAGTTGGTGGTCAGCGCGCGGCAGGCCAAGGACCTGATCGAAAGCCTGGCCCGTCATGTGCCGGCAAATATCATCGAACAGGCGGCTATTCTGGGGGCGCTCAATCCGCAGATATTGTCCGACGACGACCACGCCACCGGAGTCGCCGACTATGTCGCCATGCGCCTCGATGCCCTGGTTGACGAAACCGAACGGGGCTGGCAGGGGCGCACGTTGGATGATGGCGGCCTGGAATTTGAACGCACCTTGCGCGGCGTGACCGAAAAACATCGCATCGATAGAGCCCTGATCCACAGCAGCGAGGCACACAAGCTCGATCAACTGGCCGGTGATTTGCAAAAGATCTATGGCAAACACGGAGTACTGGTGGCCAAGGAAAAGGAACACATCATTTTCGGCCCGATTTCACTGGTCCGCACGGTCATGGAAATTGGCCGCAAGGGCATCGGCATCCAGCGCTACAAGGGGCTGGGTGAAATGAATCCGGAACAACTGTGGGAAACGACGCTCGATCCCAACGCCCGCTCCCTGTTGCAGGTTCGGGTCAACCATGCCAACGACGCGGATGAAGTGTTTTCGACCCTGATGGGCGATGTGGTCGAACCGCGCCGGGACTTCATTCAGGCCAACGCCCTTAAAGTGGCCAATCTGGATACCTGACCGACCCCGTTTGATGCCTGGAAAATCACCCCGCCGACTGCTCATGTACCTGGCCACGGTCGTGGTCTGGGCGATCATTGCGGTGGCCGGCATCCTGGCCTACTTCGCCTACGATCTGCCCGATGTGGAACAGGCCCTGGCGGGCAGTCGCGAGCCGACCATCACCCTGCTCGCCGCCGACGGTACCCGCCTGCTGATCCTCGGCGATATTCGTGGCCTGCCGGTTGATTTGAATGAATTGCCGGTGACCCTGCCACAAGCCATCATGGCCACGGAAGACCGCCGTTTTTATAATCATTTTGGCCTCGATATTATTGGGTTAGCGCGCGCCACTGTTGCCAATATCAAGGCCGGGCGGGTGGTTCAGGGCGGCTCGACCATCACCCAGCAAGTGGCCAAGAACGTTTTTCTGACCCCGCAGCGAACCTTCCGCCGCAAGGTCCAGGAATTGCTGCTGGCCCTGTGGCTGGAACGCAAATTCAGTAAAGACCAGATTTTCACGATTTATCTCAACCGGGTTTACCTGGGCTCGGGCACCTATGGAGTCGAGGCCGCGTCGCGGCGGTATTTCCAGAAATCAGCGCGGCAATTAAACACCTGGCAATCGGCCCTGCTGGCCGGATTGCTGAAGGCCCCGTCCCGCTACAACCCGATCAACAACCCGCGGCGGTCGAAAAAGCGCACCGAACAGGTATTGGCCAACATGGTGGCGGCGGGATATCTGGACAAGGCGGACCTGCCCGCAGTCAGAAAAGGCCACCGCAAGATCAAACCCCAGGCCACATCCCGCAAAGCGCGCTATTTTTCCGACTGGATTCTGGCCCAGGTGCCATCTTATGTATCGGCCTCGGACCGGGATCTGGTGGTCACCACGACCTTTGACCGCGAATTGCAGGCCCAGGCCGAAGCGGCCATCAAAGCCGCCTTGAAAAAGGGCCAGGCGGTCAACGCCAGCCAGGCGGCGCTGGTCGCCATGACGCCAATTGGCGCCGTACGGGCCATGGTCGGCGGCGGCGATTATGGTATCAGCCAGTATAACCGGGCGACCCAGGCCCGGCGGCAACCGGGGTCGGCGTTCAAGCCCCTGGTTTTTTTGGCCGGGCTGGAAGCGGGCATGAGCCCAACCACGGTGATCGACGACGCGCCCCTGACCATAGACGGGTGGTCGCCGCGCAATTTTTCCGGCAAGTTTCAGGGCCCGGTCACCCTGGAGGTCGCGCTTGCCAAGTCTATCAACACGGTCGCCGTGCGCATCGCCCGCCAGGCCGGTTACGAAAAGATTGTCGATATGGCC
>CBFDVE010000137.1:0-6770 GCA_965613205.1 uncultured Rhodospirillaceae bacterium | reverse complement strand
ATCGCGCGGCGTGCCGCGCCTACCCGAGCGAACCCATCTACCCCATCAGAATGGTTCAGAATATCCCGGAAGTGCTCTAGAGTTTGTTGGCAGCGGCAATTGACTCATAGAGCTTGCGGCTTTTGACGGCGGACGCGCCGGTCATGCCCAGCACCTTGCCGTAGGTGCGAACCTTCTTGCCTTTAAGGTCGGCCGGGGTGCGGATGGGTTTGCCCTTGTTGAGGTAGATATTGCGACCGAAAGCCTGCCACCAGAGAACTCGGGCGCCGGTTTCCTTGAGCACGGCGGCGTCGAGAATATTGCGCATGGTCGAGCCATTGGCGGCGGCCGCGCGCAAGTGCGCTTCGTCGCGGAAAAAGAACGGCAAGTTGACAATTTCGACGGCCGGCACGGAACCGGCGAAACGACCCAAAAAGGCCGAACCGGCGTCAACGGCACCGGAACCGACGGCTTCGGGGACCTGCTTGTCCTTGAACAGTTGGGCCGAAGGAAACAGTTGCAGCTTCAGATCACCACCGGATTCTTTCTCGATGATTTCCTTGAACGCCAGCCAGTTCTGCCCCAGCGAATGGGTCGCCGGCAGTTGCAAGGTGACCCGGATTGTCGTTTCGGCAGTGGCATTGACCGGTGACATGGTCAGGCAAACTGCCCCCAAGGCCAAACTAAATAGTACTTTTTCCATTATTTCGGGGAATATTAGGAAAAATTTCTAATTAATATAAATATTGCGTGTTTTCATCCTAATGACCTCACACGCCTACTGACACCTTTGCTACCGCCTGTTTCCAGTTGCCACCGGTTTCAACGAGGGACCGAACCAGATCGACGGCGCCAGGGGCATCGGCACCGTAGCCATCGGCACCGACCTTGTCGGCAAATTCCTGGGTCACCGGGGCACCGCCGATGATGATCGGATAAGGTTCTTCGGCGGCCCGGAAGGCGGCGATGATTTTCGCCATCTGCGGCATGGTGGTGGTCAACAGGGCCGACAGGCCGATCACATCGGGCTTTAAGTCCCGCGCCTTTTGCAGGGCCGTGTCCGTATCGATGTTGACCCCCAGATCGACCACTTTATAGCCCGCCCCTTCCAGCATCATGCCGACCAGGTTCTTGCCGATGTCGTGCACATCGCCCTGAACCGTCGCCAGCATGACCAGGCCTTTGGGTTTGAACCTGGTTTCGGTCAACAGCGGGCGGAGAATTTCAAGCCCCCCCTTCATGGCGCGGGCGGACAGCAGCATTTCGGGGACGAAAATGGTGCCTTCGGAAAACATGCCGCCGACTTCTTCCATGGCGGCGATCAGGGCGTCATCCAAAATGGCATCGAGCGCAACACCCTCGGCCAGGGCCTGGTTGACGGCGGCGACGGCGGGGGCTTGATCGCCATCGACCACATAATCGAACAGATCATCGAGCAACCCTTCCTGGCTTTCGCTGAGCGTGCTGATTTTGGTTGGGGCGGGCTTTTCGCCGCCCGGTTCTTTCTTCTTGCCAAACTTTTCATAGTCTCTCGCTTCGGGCGTGCCGCTGGTATGCTGCCCGGCCCACGGTCGATCCCCCTGGCGGTATTTGTCAATGGCGGCGATGGAGGCTTTGACATAGTCGACCGGAGTCTGCGAGCTGAAATTGCATAGATAAAGCAGGTTCTTGCCGCCGGGTTCGGCAATTTCAAGATATTCGTGAATGCGTTTTTCGATCTCTTGCACCGGGCCCTGGGTCAACAGATTGTTGGAAACCCCCAACATGATCGGTAAATCCCTGGCCATGGCATAATCCTTGGCCTTGTGGGCCCCGACCCGGTACAGGTCCGGGTCCTGGACCTTCAGGTAATTGGGGCAGGCACGCAATTTGAATTGCCAGAATTGGTGCTGATCCTCGACGAAGGAATCGCCCCACCAATTGTCAACCACCGCCTTGTCATCGGTCAGGGAGCGCAGACGTTCGATATAGTGCAGGGCGAATTCTTCCACCATGCCTAAGGAAATAAACGGCAACGAGGCAACCGCATCACTGCCGGGCACCAGGGTGACGTTCGGAAAACGGCGACAAAATTCATTGATGTATGGGGCCAGCACTTCGTCGGTCAGATAGGTCATGACCTTGTGCACATAATCCGGATTGTCCTGCATTTGCAGAACCAGCGCCTCAAACGTCATGACATGAGAGGCCAGCGTCAAGGGTGCGCAATAAACCAGCGAGGGCTCGACGCCGGTAACGTCTTTGAACAGGGCCGATACATTCATGGCGAATGGAATGCGACCGGCGCCTAAATCAAGCGGTTTCAGTTTGGCCAGGTCTTTTTCACAGGTTACCAGGGGGCTCGTGTTGTCGATGGCCGGGGTCAGATCATCGAATTTGACCAGTTTGCAGCCAATCGCTTCGGCTTCCACATTGTAGGCATCCCAACACAGATCGGGCGTGTCGAAGCCCATGTCGTGGGCCGTTTTCAGGGAACCATAAACGAAACTTTCCGGATCGGAATAAAAGGTCCAGGCATTGATGCCGATGTATTTCATAGAGAATTCATGGCACTGCTGAACGAATGGAACCTGATCGCCATCGGCCCGCTCGAAGCCCGTCGCCAATAAATCATACCCGGCCCTGAAATCAAATTCGGAAAAGTCGAATTTCGTCATGCCTGAAGACTCCCTTACTTTTGACAAGTAATAGAAACTCTATATTCAATAAGGGATAACGATTGGAATCGTTCCTTCTTTCTTGTTATGGTGACATACGTATTTGGTATGTGAGAATAAGGCTGCGACAATGAATCCGGACTGGCGCATCAACATGGCCCTGAACCATCTGGTCGCCTTCGAAAGCGCCGTCGATAAGGGCAGCTTTACCAAGGCGGGGATAAGCCTGGGCACGACCCAGCCTTCGGTCAGCCGGCATATCGCGGCGCTGGAAGATATGTTGGGTGTGCCGTTGTTTTCGCGCCTGCGTCACCGGGTCGAATTGACCGATGCGGGTGAGCAGTTTTATGACGCGGTCAAGCTGGGCCTGGGCCATATCCGTCAGGCGGCCCACCGCATTGCGCCTCAGGGTCAGGCGCAAACCCTGTCCATCGGTTGCACCTATGGCTTCGCCCATTTGTGGCTGATGCCGCGATTTTCCGCCCTGCAAAAAATGATCCCGGATCAGGAATTGCGCATGGTCACCGCCGATACCCGAACCATCTTCGATCTCGATGATGTGGATTTTGCCCTGCGCTTCGGTCATGGAGACTGGCCCGATGGGGTGTCGCAAAAATTATTCGGCGAACGGCTCTTCCCGGTTTGCTCGCCGCAATTCGCCGAGGAACATTTTGGTGGCTCAGACAGTGTTGCCGCCGCCGCCCTGGTATCGGCCCCATTGATTCACGAACGGATGGAAGAATTCAGCTGGCTGTCCTGGCAGCAATGGCTGGCCCATCATTCGGTCGATTACACCCCGGAAGAAAAAACCTACTACTACGACAACTACGCCCTGACCCTGCAGGCGGCGATGGAAGGTTATGAAGTCAAGACGATGGAAGAGGCCTTGAGCGAAGGCAATATCTATGTCACGACGACGGGAAATCTCGGTGTGATTACGGCAGAACATATGACACAAATGCGAGACAAAGCGATTGTGTGTAACATTGGTCATTTTGATAACGAGATCCAAGTCGCCGAATTGAATAATCTTCCGGGCATCAAAAAGGTTAATATCAAAGATCAGGTCGATGAATATATTTTTGCCGATGGGCATTCGATCATTTTGTTGGCGGAAGGGCGACTGGTCAATTTGGGCTGTGCAACGGGCCATCCTTCATTTGTCATGAGTAATTCCTTTACCAATCAAACCTTGGCCCAGCTCGAACTTTGGAAAGAAAAACTCAAAGTCGATGTCTATCGTTTGCCAAAAGCACTGGATGAAGAGGTTGCACGTCTTCATTTAGAGCAGATTGGTGTGAAGTTGAGTACCTTAACAAAAGTGCAGGCGGATTATATCGGCGTTCCTGTGGAGGGGCCGTATAAAGCCGACCACTACCGCTACTAATAAAGCCTCAAGTCGCCTGATAATGTAATTATTCAGGTGACTTGAGGCTTTAAGTGGTTTTTTTAGAGATTTTAGAGGTATTTATTTATGCCTTGGTTTAAAAAAGAAAGACATCTCCTGCCCGACCCTCGAAAGGTCAAATTTCCTGAGGGGCTTTGGGTCAAGTGCAATAATTGCCGTGGCACCATCTACCGAAAGGAGTTGGTGCGTTCGGACAAAGTTTGTCCAAAGTGTGGTTATCACTTCCCCATCTCTGTGAATGAACGCATCGCTTTGATTGCCGATGAAGGAAGTTTTCGGGAATGGGATGCAGCGCTCGCGCCCTTAGATCCCTTAAAATTCAAAGATACGATGCGTTATCCCGAGCGTCTAAAAAAGAATCGGGAAAAGACAGGGTATCCCGATGCTTTATTGATTGGTGCTGCAAAAATAAATTGTCAGCCCCTTGCTTTAGGTTTACTCAACTTTAGTTTTATGGCGGGAAGTATGGGCTCGGTTGTGGGGGAAAAGCTGACCCGCGCATTAGAGCGTGCGACAGAAGAAAAAATCCCCTTGGTTTTGTTTTCTACTTCCGGGGGGGCACGCATGCAGGAGGGGGTGCTTTCTCTCATGCAGATGGCTAAGACGTCGGCGGCAATTGCCCGTTTTCAAGCAGAGAATCTGCTTTTTATTTCGATACTGACCGACCCAACTTTTGGTGGCGTGACGGCAAGTTTTGCGATGTTGGGCGATATCATTATTGCAGAACCCAAGTCTTTGATTGGTTTTGCGGGGCCGCGTGTGATTCAGCAAACCATTAAAGCGCAACTGCCAAAAGGCTTTCAGCGTGCCGAATTTCTTTTGGAGCATGGCATGATTGACATGGTGGTTGAGAGAAAAGCCATGCGAGAGACCTTAATCCAGCTTCTCTCCTTCTTCTAAGTCCGCATTCATCCAGCGTTTGTGCGCCTCGCGCCTCCCCTAAAGCGCCTACTGTTGGTGCCACGAAGAAAAGTCCGGGCAAGCTGAACGTGGACTCCTTTTTCGATACTGATCCTCTAAAACGTCATTCCCGCGAAGGCGGGAATCCAGGATAGGATAGCTACGTTATTTCAACTCTCTCGGTAGCTTGCGCGGGATTTTTCATTTTCCCAGAGTCCTACTTCATGAATTGGTAAATTTTGCGTAAGGCAGTAGTCGTAGATCATTTTTGCGAGCACTTCGGCGGTGGGTGCTTCGTCGATTGCGAGGTAGCTTTCTCCGAGGGATTGTAGGGCGGGGATGATGGGGTCGCTCTTACAGAGGATCATTTTGTGGTCGAGATGGTCTTCGATCCAGGATGCCACTACGGTTTTGATTTCTTCAAAATCGCGCACCATACCTTGTGTATTCAATTGCTCGGCAAAAAGAACGATCTCTACTTTGCCATTGTGACCATGTAAGTGACGACACTTCCCGGGATGGTTGACGAGCCGATGTCCATAACAAAAGTCGATTTCACGGGTGATGGTGTACATTGTTCATCCTATTCTTATGGAATGTGTGTAAGTGTTTAGGGTCATGGTTTGTGATCTTTCGCTGTTTGGTGACGGCAGTAGGGGCAGAGCGACCAGTCGGGTTGTAATAATTTTCCGCAACTTGCGCAGACATAAGGGGAGGCTTCTGCACAATAGGGACAAATTAAAAAATCGATACGGATGGCCTGATGGCACTTTGGGCATGCACTTTTAAAGACATCATCTTTTTCGACAACACGCATGACCTCCTCAAGCGTCGTGATGCCGCTTTGTGCCTTGATGAGCCCATCGGCTTCCATAGAAGTCATGCCTGCAGAGGTACTTGCAGCGCGTATTTCCTCATCTGTGGCCCGGGATGAAATAAGCTCCCGTGTTTTGGGGGTGATGGCCATGACTTCAAAAACCCCGATGCGTCCGCTAAACCCCGTATGGTTACAAACAGAGCATCCGATTTGATATTTTGCTTCGTCAATTTTGCTTTCCTTTAAAAGTTCCATACAGCGGGGGCAGCGCTTTCTCACAAGCCGCTGCGCGATGACACCAATAAGGCAGGAGGAGATCAAATAGGGCGGTACGCCGATATCCACCAGTCGGGTAATGGTCGCAGGGGCATCATTTGTGTGGACGGTCGAAAGCACTAAATGGCCTGTCATGGCGGCACGAAAGGCAATTTCTGCGGTTTCTTTATCCCGGATTTCCCCAATCAAGATGATATTTGGATCTTGCCTCAGGATGGCCCGGAGGACTTTTGAAAAACCAAGCCCGACTTCGGTGTTGATTTGGATTTGATTGATGCCGTCGATGGTATACTCCACAGGATCTTCGACGGTGGTCAGGTTGTTGGTGACGGATTTCAGTTCTTGAATCAAGGCATAGAGCGTGGTTGTTTTTCCACTGCCTGTTGGCCCGGTCACGAGGATGATGCCTTTTTGTTTTTGGATCATTTTGCGTATGATTTCAGCATCTTTTTCCTGAAAGCCGACCTGATCAATATCAATGAGGACTTTGGATTGATCCAAAATCCTCAGCACGACTTTTTCGCCATTGGTTGCGGGAAGGGTCGAAACCCGTAAATCGACGGCACGGCCTTCGGCCATGACACGCACGGCCCCGTCCTGTGGCAGACGGCGTTCGGAAATATCGAGTGTGGCTAGAATTTTAATTCGGGAGACCAGTGGATTTTGCACCCACTTGGGTAAGTGCATTTCTTCTCTGAGCAGGCCGTCGATGCGGTAGCGTACACGAAATTCT
>CBFDVE010000136.1:0-6786 GCA_965613205.1 uncultured Rhodospirillaceae bacterium | reverse complement strand
CACCGGGGCGAACAGCTTGTTCCTGATGGCGCTGGCCAACGTGGTTTCGGCTTCGGCCCACAGGCTCTGGCCGGTCAGCAGATCAAACAGGGTGGCGGCCAGCCATTCGCTTTTCGGCTGCAACTGATAGGCCCGGCGGGCCCACACCAGGGCATCGATGGGATCTTCCCGGTGGGCCGCCTGAGACAGCAGGCCACGCAGGCCGAGGAATTCCATTTCAGGCCGTTCCAGCATGGCCTGGAAGAACTTTTCCGCCGCCCTGTCGTCGCCGTTCAACTGCGCCGCCTGGGCCGACAGCAGCATGGTCAGCGACGGGTCGCCAAGCAAGCCATCGGCCCGCTCGCCCTGCGCCCTGGCTTCCGCAGCATCGCCGGCGGCGACGGCGACCATACCCCTGGTCAGGGCGACATAGCCGCGGCGGCGGCGGCCTTCCTTGCGGGCCCGGCCGATATAGGCCGGGACGCCGCGCAAGGCCACCCATATCCGGTACAGCACGGCGGCGATCACGGCGACCAGGGCAAAGGCGGCGATCAGCAGGGCGACCGATGTTTCGACCACATAACCCTGCCACTGCAAGCGCATGTGGCCCGGATTATTGGCCAGCCAAACGGCGGCGATGACCCCGGCGGCGACAATGCACAGGTACCAGATTGCCCGCATCATACCACCCTCACTCCGCCGCCGGGGTCAGCAGCGACACCGCATACACATTCAACAATGCCAGGCTTCGTTCGACCGCCAGACGGGATTTGGCGCGCCCGATCCAGTCCAGCACCGGCACCGCCGGATCGGATATTTTTTCCAGGCTGGCAACGACGGCGGCCAGATCGCCCTGGCGCAAGGCCCCGGTCGCCCTATCGGTTGGGTCGCCGCCGGACGCCATGTCTTCACCATTATTTTTGACCGGGCTGATTTTAACCAGGGACTTAAGCCGGTTAAGGGTGATGTCGAAAAAACCACCGCCCGCCGTGTCGGCGGCTTGCATCAGATGGTCGGACAGGCTTGAATATTCCCGGGCAAGGGTTTTCAAAGATGGCACCCCGCTGGCCGCAAGGGTCTGCAGGCTGGCCACGGCCTCGGCGACCTGGCCGTCGCCGCCACTCAGGTGTTGCAGTGTTCGCAGGGCCACGCCGTAGGGGGCCCCGCTGACCAGCACCTGGCGCAGTTGGCCGACCGCCAGCACCAGCGCCTGGGCGTTCGATTTTTGCTCCCATCGCCGTCTGCTGCCCTCGCTGCCGGTTTCCAGATTATCCAGGCGCCTGACGATCTGGCCGATGGTTGCCGATAATTCAGCCGGCGGCGGGCTCGCTGAAGCGTCCTGTTCCAACCTGTTCAGGCGATCAAGCACGTTTCCCACCATCTTATTATCCTGTTCGATTTTGCTCAGCCGACCAGACAATTGTTGCAAGGATTTGCTCGCTCCAGCCACGTCGTCGGGCAGGGTCGTGGCGTTGACCGTCTTGCGCACATCGCCCAATTGTCGTTCCAGGGATTGCAGCCGTTCGATCATCACCGCCAGCCTGGCATTGAGCGCCTGCCGCTCCTGATCCATGGCCGCTGTCGCCTGGTTTTCCGGCACCGCTTCGACTTCCCCGCCGTCAGTCAGTCCCGGAACATAGGCTTGCCACAAGGGCAGGGTGGCGTAACCGCCGCCGATGATGACGGCCAATAAAGCCAGGCCCCAGAGCAACCCGGCACCGCTGTTTTCTTTTTCAGGCGCGGGGGTCGGCGGCTCGACTTTTGTTTCGACCGGAGTTTCGACCGGAGTTTCGACCGGAGTTTCGACCGGAGTTTTGTCCGGCGTTTTGTCCGGCGTTTCAATTGGTTTCTTGACCGCAGCCACGGTCGTCTTTTTGTCGGCTGTTTTTTTCCGGGCCGGGGTTTTCTTTTTGGCAGGCTTTTTTATCACGCTTTTCTGGACCTTTCCTTAAAACCTGTCGTTGCCACAGAATAACAGGGTTCTCCCTCGGAGACTTCTTTTTATTGATCAATAATGTCGATCAGCGAGGCTTGATTGGGGTCGGCGGCAATCGCCAATCGGGCCCAGGTTATGGCGCTTACTTTTTGCGCCACCGCCGGGCTCAGGCAACAGGCGGTCATTTGCTCACACCTGTCGGTCAGGCCAGCCTTTTGCATCAGGGCGACAAACGTTTCCGCCGTGCGCGGCGAAAACAATAGCACCCCGTCTATTTTTCCGGCGGCGATTTCGGCGCGGGCCGTTTCTGACAGGCCCGCCGCCTTGATCGCCTGATATAGCACCGCCCGGTGAACATCAAATCCGGCTTTTTGCAACTGGCCGGACAAATCCCCGGCGACCCGGCTGGCCGCCACATGCAGCAGCGTGCCGCCGTCTGGGTGACATTTATCCCGCACCATTTCGGCCAGGGCCCGGACATCGCCGCCGGCACTTTCAACCTGGTCAAACCCGGCCCTGATTGCCGCCTGGGCCGATGCCTCGCCGACCGCCATCACCGCCACATGCCGTCGATCCGAAAGGCGGGCGAAGGCCCGCAACCCATTGGCACTGGTCACCAAAACCGCCTGAACGTGATCCGGCAAGGGCTCTGTCGGGGCCAGGTCGTGAATTTCCAACAAGGGCTCGATCAGGGTTTCGTGGCCGAGTCTGGCAAGCTGGTCGGCCAGGTTCTCGGCATCTTCACGGGGCCGGGTGATCAGCAATCGCACCGGATCAATCCAGAAAGCCGGGACCGGCCCGGCGTTTCAGTTCCTGGCCCGCGTCCCGACCCATATTGACGGCATCTTCAGGCGTGCCGACAGGCCCCTGACGGTCGGTTTCGATCAGTTCCGAACCGTCCGGTTTAACGATCAGGCCGCGCAGGGAAAATTTGTCACCGTCAATTTCGGCGAGTGCGCCGATCGGGGTACGGCAGGAACCGTCGAGCACTTCCAGCAGCGCCCGTTCGGCGCTGACCCGCAGCACGGTCGGGGCATGATTGATGGCGTCGAGCAATTCCAGCGCCCGGTCGTCGTCGCCCCGGCAGGTGATACCGATGGCGCCCTGACCGACGGCGGGCAGCATATCGGAGGTTTCGATCACCGAGGTCACCACATCCGTGCGGCCCAGCCGGGTCAGCCCGGCCAGGGCCAGCAGGGTGGCGTCGAACAGGCCATCGGCCAGTTTTTTCAGGCGGGTCTGCACATTGCCGCGAATGGTCTCGACCCTTAAATCCGGCTGCCGGTTCAAAATCAGCGCCTGACGCCTGAGCGAGGCGGTGCCGACAAGGCTGCCCGCAGGCAGATCGGCAAGGCTGGTCGCCTTGTTGGAAATGAACACATCGCGCGGGTCCTGCCGGTCCAGCATACAGGGCAGGACGATGCCGTCCGGCAGCCAGGTCGGCACGTCTTTCATGGAATGCACGGCCAGGTCGATGCCACCATCGAGCATGGCGTCGTCGATTTCCTTGGTGAACAAGCCCTTGCCGCCCACTTCCGACAGGGGCCGGTCCTGAATTTTGTCGCCGGTGGTCTTGATGATCACAATTTCGCTATGGCGGTCGCCCAGCAAAGCCTTGACCTGTTCGGCCTGGACCAGGGCCAGCGGGCTGCCACGGGTGCCGATGCGAAGCGGAGGGCAGGTTGTCATAAACAAATCTCGATCTAAAATGATGGCTCGAAGGCGCGCCAACGGGTAAAGTCCGCGAGCCTGAAGACTACAATAAAAGAGTTTATAGATGATCGTGCTTGGGATCGAAACAAGTTGTGACGAAACCGCCGCCGCCATCGTTACCGGCGACGGTGAAATCCTGGCCGATGTGGTGCGCTCGCAGCTTGATCTGCATCGCCCGTACGGCGGTGTGGTGCCGGAACTGGCGGCCCGCGCCCATCTCGAATGTATCGACGGACTGATCAGCCAGGCCTTGTCTGAAGCCCAGGTGACGTTTGCCGAGGTGGACGCCATCGCCGCCACCGGCGGACCCGGATTGATTGGTGGGGTGATTGTCGGGGTGATGACCGGCAAGGCCATCGCCGCCACCCGCAAAGTACCGTTCATGGCGATCAATCATCTGGAAGGCCACGCGCTCAGCGCCCGCCTGTCCGACCGGTCGCTCGAATTTCCCTATCTTCTTCTATTGGTGTCGGGCGGTCATTGCCAACTGCTGATCGTCGAAGGGGTCGGCACTTATCGCCGTCTGGGCACCACCATCGATGATGCCCTGGGCGAGGCGTTCGACAAGGTGGCCAGAATGCTCGGCCTGGATTATCCCGGCGGACCGGCGGTGGAGCGGGCGGCGGCCACCGGCAATAGGGGCCGCTTCAAGCTGCCCCGCCCCATGAAGGGCCGGACGGGCTGTGATTTTTCTTTTTCGGGCCTCAAAACCGCCGTCCGCCACGCCGCCCTGGCCTTGCCCGAAGGGCCGCTGCAATCAACCGATGTGGCCGATCTGTGCGCCAGCTTTCAACATGCCGCCGCCGACTCCCTGGCCGACCGCACCGCTAACGCCATGGCCGAGTTCAAATCCCGCTACCCCTCCGGCGACCACCATGGCGATACCCTGGTGGTCGCCGGGGGGGTCGCCGCCAACATGGCCTTGCGCCAACGATTGCAATCTCTCGCCACCGATCACCACATGAAGCTGGTGGTCCCACCGGCAAAACTGTGTACCGATAACGGCGCCATGATCGCCTGGGCCGGGCTCGAACGCCTGGCCGCCTTCGGCATCGACAAGGCCGCCGACGGGCTCGACTTCGCCCCCCGCCCGCGCTGGCCGCTGGATCAAGATGCCGCCGCCGCCGCCTTTGCCGGCGTTAAAGCATGAGCGACAAAATCGACACCATCGGCATCGTCGGGGCCGGGGCCTGGGGCACGGCGCTAGCGTGCGCGGCGGCGGGCGCCGGTCGCCCGGTTGTCTTGCAGGCCCACGAAGCCGATGTCGCACAGGCCATCAACGAAACCCGCGAAAACGTTCGATTCCTGCCCGGCGTCACCCTGCCGCCGGAAATCCGGGCGACCACGGACTTAAGTGAGGTTACCGCCTGTGACGCGGTTTTGCTGGTCGCCCCGGCCCAGTTCATGCGGGCGGTCACATCCGATCTGGCCCCCCTGTGGCGGCCCGGCATCGCCGCCGTGATCTGCGCCAAGGGCATCGAGATCGACAGCGGCGCGCTGATGAGCGAGATATGCGCCGAGACCTTGCCGGGCGCGCCCCTGGCCGTGCTGTCCGGCCCCACATTTGCCCGCGAAGTGGCCGCAGGCCTGCCCACCGCCGTGACCCTGGCCTGTGCCGAGGTTGATCTGGGCCGGGCCCTGGCCCTGGCCCTGGGCACGCCCCGGTTCCGCATTTACCGGTCGACCGATGTGATTGGCGCGGAAATTGGCGGCGCGGTGAAAAACGTCCTGGCCATCGCCTGCGGCATTGTCGAGGGTCGTGCTCTGGGCGACAACGCGCGCGCCGCCCTGATCACCAGGGGATTGTCTGAAATCGTCAGCCTGGCCGTGGCCAAGGGCGGCGACTGGAAGACCGTTAGCGGCCTGGCCGGTCTGGGCGATCTGGCCCTGACCTGCAACGCCATGCAGTCACGTAACTTTTCCCTCGGCGTGGCCTTGGGTGAAGGTCGCTTGCTCGATGACATCCTGGCCGAACGCCATTCCGTCGCCGAGGGCGTGCACAGTGCCGAAGCCGTCTCGGCCCTGGCGCGACGCCTGGGCGTAGACACCCCCATCTGCACCGCCATGGATGGTATCCTCAACCACAGCGCCGACATCAACGCCACCATCGCCGGGCTAATGGCCCGGCCCCTACGGGAGGAATAAATCATGGTCACGCAACTCATCGCTTCCAGCTTAATCGCCATCTTACTTATTATTGCCGGCCCGGCCCGGGCCGATGGAGAGCGTAATCATATGGCCGAAACGGCCAATCCCTATTTGCATCTTCACGCCACCGACCCGGTCAACTGGCGGCCCTGGAACGCCGAGTCCCTTGCCGAGGCGAAAAAGCTCGGCAAGCCCATATTGCTGTCTATCGGTTATCTGTCCTGTCACTGGTGCCATGTCATGCAGCGGGAAAGTTATGCCATTGAAGCCACCGCCAAACTGATTAACGATAATTTTCTGCCGATCCTGGTCGACCGGGAGGAAATGCCCGAACTGGATGCCACTTTCCAGTCCGCCGCCGCTTTAATGGGCCTGGGCGGCGGCTGGCCGCTGACCATGTTCCTGACGCCGGGGGGCAAGCCTTTTTACGGCGGCACCTATTTTCCACCGCAGGAAACCGGCGAACCGCAAGACGCTCTGCGAAGAACAACGATTCCTCCACCCCCCGCGTCGCTGGTCGCGACTGCCTCTTCCACCCGTCCTAATGTTGTGGACACAAATCCTGCCGGGCCGAATGCCCCGACACCAACCAGGTATGGCGACCTTCCCTGGTATCGGCGCAGCCGAAACATGTCTCTCCTCACCGCTGCTGCGTTCGTTACATGGTTTCTTGGCTACGGGGCGATTCTCTGCATACCGGTTTGTATCGCTTTGGTTTCGGGAGACATTTATCTCGAACAGACGCATCCCGATGGGTCGCTCAAGAAATGGGGCTGGCCGAACAAGGTGGCGGCTTTCGCCATCCTGGCGCTCAATATCTTGCCGCTCCTGTCGCTATTTCTCAGGCGGTGAACTCAATCGAACGGATCGGGGCCGCGATCGTTTGATCGCGGAAAGGCGGTCCAGCGGCGCGTCCCAAGGGTCCGTTTCAAGCGCTTCCTCGGGTTTGCAGGTTGGCCATATTTCGACGATCCCCGCCTGGCCTTTGCGGGTGGTAATGTGGCGCACCG
>CBFDVE010000135.1:0-6813 GCA_965613205.1 uncultured Rhodospirillaceae bacterium | reverse complement strand
AAGGGCCTTGGCGCACAACCGGCGTACCCGTTCCGGGGTATCGTCGCCCGACAAAGTGGTCAGATCGATACAACTGAGCGCCTTCAGCAACCAGGCCGCCTGCCATTGTTTTTTGACGGTGCGCCGACCGAGCAGGGATTTTGTCCGCCGTTCCACCGCACTGCGATTGACGACCAGGCTATCGACCCAGTCCATATCCAGCCGGGTGCCCGGATTGCGTTTTAATTTACCTTTCATGCCGCTTGTTCCGACAGCAAGGTGCGCAGTTGCTGGGCGGTGCTTTCGCAAATAACCAGATCGGTGATGATGTTGGTGCGCAGGGCCGCCAGTACGGCGGCTCCCTTGCCGCTGCCGCCAACCACGGCGACCACTTTGCGACCGCGCAGGTCTTCCGGGCCCAGGCCCAGGGCCTGCTTGTTCAGATCAGACGTGACCGGCTGCCCCTGGGCATTGATGAAGCTGCCCATAATGTCACCAACCGCCTGCTTCTGCCGCAATTCATGCCATTCGGTTTCGCTGACCATGCGGACCTGACGAATGTGGGCGTGGACCACGGCTTCGTCGCCAATGGCCCCGACGCCGATGAAATAGACATCGGCCTGGCGCGCCAGTTGCAGCATTTCCCGGACGCTGGTCTGGGATTGCAGCAGTTCTTTTTCGCGCGCGCTGGAGGCGATATAGGGCACCGGCAAAAAGTAGCCTTCGCCTTCCGTCCGTTCGACCAGGTTATGAACCACATCGTAGGGATTGGCCGACAGATTGCGGGTCAGACTGCCCGATACCGCAACGAACTTCATATCCGGTCTCGGCACATGGGGCATATGGCGAACCATGGCCGCCAGCGAGCGGCCCTTGCCGACACCAATGGTCAGCGCCTGGTCGGCCTTCATTAAATTGTACAATTGCCGCGCCGCCGCGACGCCAACCGCATCGTAGGATGTAATCGGATCATCGCCTTCATCTTCGTCGCCGAGCAGGGGCGCGACGGTACAGGAATCGAGCCCGAAGTGGTGCAGGATGAACTCTTCCAGTTCGACACATTCGGCGGGCACGCCTTCGATGAAGACACGCACCAAACCGGCTTTCTGCGCCTGGCTGATCAGGCGATGGGCCTTGGCCGACGAAACGTCGAGCCGCCGGGCGATTTCACTTTGCGTGTAACCACCAATATAGGAAAGCCACGCCGCCCGCGCCGCCAGACTGTCGTCACTCATCTTGTATATGCCCCCTGTCAGGGTACTAAAACTGATCTAAACGGAATTTTTTTCAGCTAGTGACTTTTTTTTCAGATTGTATCCGTTCATGATAAAAGTCAATGTCCGAATAGCCTGAAACTGGTTTCCCATGAAGCTGACAACCTTCCGCCTGTCGACCTGCATTTTTACCATTTTTCTGGTCATCGGAATCTATTTGCCATTTCTGCCGACCTGGCTGGAAGGGCGGGGCCTGAGCGCCGGGCAAGTGGGCACCATATTCGCCGTCGCCCTGTGGCTGCGAATTCCTGTCGGCCTGTTGCTGGCAGCCGTTACCGATGCCACCAGGCGGCGCAAATCCGTGCTGCTGGCCATTTCGCTGATCATCTGCCTGGGCTTTATTGCCTTCAAATTCATGGACGGGTATTGGGCTCTGTTGTTGGGATGGCTGGTCGTCGGCACCTTGCTGACCAGCGCCATACCGTTGATGGACAACCTGATCATGATGACTATTGGCAAGCGCAAGGCCGATTATGGCCGGATCAGGTTGTGGGGGTCGATCAGCTTTATCGCCGCCTCCATCCTGGGCGGCATGTATTTGCAGGGCCGCGACAGTGAATCCATTCTGGACCTGTTGATCGCCGGGTCTGTTGCCCTGGTTTTTGGCGCCTTGTTGATACCCGGTGGGCAAATGGTGGCCCGGAAAAGCCGCCGTCCGGCCCTGTTCGATCTGCTTCAGGATCGCCCGTTTGTGCTGTTTATCGGCACCGCCGCCTGCCTGCAAGCCAGCCACGCCACCCTCTACGGGTTCGCCTCGATCACCTGGAAAGCCGCCGGTATAAGCGAGAGCGTTATCGGGCTGTTGTGGGCGGAAGGGGTGGTGCTGGAAGTTCTGCTGTTCACATTCGGACGCCCCCTGATGGCCCGGTTCCGGGTCTGGCAGGTACTTCTGCTGGCCTCGGTCGTGGGGATTGTGCGCTGGACCGTGCTGGGGTCAACCACCGACCTGCCCTGGCTGATCGCCGCCCAAAGTCTGCACGCGCTGACCTTCGCCGGTACTCACCTGGCCGCCGTCACGTATATTGCCCGGCGAGTTCCCCCCGACCGATCAGCGACCGCCCAGAGCCTGTATGACGGCATGGCCATGGGCCTGATGTTCGGCATTGCCATGATGCTGGCCGGCTGGGCCTATGACATTGGCACCACGGATGCCTTTTACGTAATGGTGATCTTTTCCGCACTCGGCGGCCTGGGGGCCATTGCGCTTGGTAAAATACAGGCGGCTACCGACCCATAAGCCCCGGCAGCAGCAGCGACACGGCAGGCACGGAAATCAGGATCAGCAAGCGCACAATATCGACCAGCCAGAACGGGGTGACGCCCTTGAAGATGGTGCCGGTGCTGACATCGGTCAGCACGCCGCGCAAGACGAACACATTGAGGCCCACCGGCGGCGTGATCAGGCTTATTTCGGTGACCACGACGACGATAATCCCGAACCAGATCAGAATCATGTCCGGATCAATAAACGAGCCGAAATCCAGTTCCAGGACAAGCGGATAAAACACCGGCACGGTGAGCAAAATCATCGACAGGCTTTCGAGCACACAACCCAGCACTACGTAAACCAGAACAATAAACAGCATGACCATGGACGGTGACAATTGGGCGGCCTGGACCCAACTGGTCAAGGCACCGGGCAGGTCGGCGATGTTGATGAAATTGGAAAACATCAGCGCCCCGATCAGCACGGAAAAGATCATTGCCGTGGTTTTGACGCTTTGCAAAAGAATGTCGTAAAGCACGGCAATGCTCAACCGGCCCCGAAAAAGCGCGAAGAAAAAGGCCCCCGCCGCACCGATACCGGCGGCTTCCGTCGGGGTGAAAATGCCGCCGTAAATGCCGCCCATGACAATGACAAACAACACCAGCACCCCCCACACGCCACGCAGGGCGCGCAGTCGTTCGGCCCAACTGTATCGTTTGCCCGGCGGGCCGCTTTCCGGTTTGATCCAGATCGTCGCCTGCACGGCAACCATATAAAGGACAACACCCAACAGCCCCGGCAGGATTCCGGCCATGAACAACATGCCAATATCGCTTTCGGTCATAATGCCGTAAATGACCAGGATCACACTGGGCGGAATGAGGATGCCGAGCGTTCCCCCGGCGGCGATGGAACCGGCGGCAAGACTGTCGGAATAGCCATATTTTCGCATCGATGGCATGGCCACCCGGGCCATGGTCGCCGCCGTCGCCAGGCTGGAGCCGCAGACCGCGCCGAAGCCGCCGCAGGCGACCACCGTGGCCATCGCCAACCCGCCCCGGCGGTGGCCCAGAAAAGCATTGGCGGCACCATATAGTTCGTCGGACAACCCGGCGCGGGTGACGAAATTGCCCATCAGAATAAACAACGGCACAACCGACAACCCATAGGCCAGCCCGGTTTCGTAAGTCACTGATGAAATCATCGCCAGCGCGGCGGACCAGTTGACCAGAATTCCGAACCCGACCATGCCGACCAGGCCCATGGCGAAAGCGATGGGAACCCGGATCAGGATCAGGGCCAGCAGGACGGCGAAGCCAATCAGCGAGTCTTCCACTAAAAGTTTCCGTCGCTGTTGGTCCGGGGGGGGTGCCGGTTGGTGAATTTGGCCCAGGTTACGATCATCAATAAAAGGCACGTCAGCCCCGCCGTGACCGCCATAAAGAATGTCACCGGGGCGACCGGGATCAGTAACGCCGCCGTCTGGTCGCCATAATCGACCTGTTCAGATGCTTTTAGCCACATGCGATAGCTGAGCACCGCAACCATCACCGAACTCAAGACCCCGACCAGGGCATCGCGCCAACGCAGCACACCAGGCGACAAAAAATGGTCGATCAGATCGACACTGATGTGTTCATCATCCCGGGTGATCAGCGGCAGGCCGGCGAAGATTAAAGTCGCCATCATCAGTTCGGTGATTTCGAAACCACCAGGGATCGGAAAATTAAAAATATAGCGGCCCCAGACATCGACGAAGGTCAACGTCATCATGGCAAACAGCAAAACCGCGCCGAAAATGCCAAGCATCCGGGTCGCCACTGTGACGACCCGGAATGTTTCAGGTTCTCCGGGCGCACCCGGTTGGCTCACTTACTGGCTGCGGCAATTTCGGCACGAAGGGCAGACATGACCTTGGCACCGTCAACTCCTTTAGCCTTGACCGCTTCAATCCAGGCACTTTCGATGCCGCTGGTTTTGGCCTTGATTTCGCTAATCAGGTCCGACGAAGCGGTTATTACCTTAACCCCATCGGCTTTCATGGCGGCCAGACCGGCGGTATCGGCGTCATCCCAGCCCTTACCGGCGATGCGCGAGAAGTTTTCGCCGGAGACCTTTTCGATCGCCGCCTGTTCGGCCTTGCTCAAAGAGTTGAATTTGGCCGTGTTCATGACCAGGAAGAAGCTGGTGTTATACAGGCCACCGGGAACCAGGGTGGCGTAACGGACCAGCTTGGTCAGGCGAAACGACTTGATACTTTCCTTGGGGAGGAAGGTCCCGTCGGCAACGCCGTTGCTCAACAATTCGTAGGTTTTTGTGGCCGGTTTGAGCAACGCGGTGACGCCGATTTTCTTGGCCACGTCGTTGATCACGCCGCCACCGACGCGGATTTTAAGGCCCGACAGGTCCGACAACTTGTTGATTGGCCGTTTGGCATTGTAAATCTGGCCGGGGCCATGGGTGAACACACCCAGCACCTTAACGCCTTTGTGCTCGTTGGCCTGTTCCAGATATTTTTTGTAGATACGCCAGTAGGCCACCGATGTGGCCTCTGCACTATCGCCCAGGAACGGCATTTCGACGGCCTTGGTCAGCAGGAAACGCCCCGGCTGGTAGCCATGAACGCCATAGGTAATATCGGCCAGACCATCCTTGGCGATATCGAAGTGGGCCGGCGGTTTGCCCATGGGCTTGGCCAGTATCTTGATTTTAACGCTGCCGTTGGTGGCGGCCTCGACCTGTTTGATCCACGGCACGATCATATTGGCAACGATGGGATGTTTCGGCGGCAGCCAGGATGACAAGGTCAGCGTTGTTTGCGCCTGTGCTCCGCTATATGAAACCACGGCAAATGCCGCAACGGCAATTGCCCCCAGTATAATTTTCTTGAACATCTTTTTATCCTCCCTGTTTTTCAGTTGGTTACTCATACCACACATCCCTCTTGCATTATAAGGTCACAATCTCGCGCAATTCAAATTTTTGTGCCTTGCCCATGACGTTTCGTGGCAAGGCCTTGGTAAAAACAATACCTTTTGGATGCTTGAAATGGGCCAGGGCTTGTTCGAAACGGGCCATAATTGCACCTGCAGCCAGGTCTGACCCCGCAGCGCGGACGACCACGGCGGCTTCGGCGACGCCCGGAATATCACGCGGCACCCGTTCCGCCGGGTCGATGTTTTCACCACCCGAAATGATCACGTCGGTCTTGCGATCATTGGACATGGCTTCCCCCTGATTTCAGGAAAGTATAGCCTTTGAACCATCCAAGTGAAATGGAGAGTGGATCATGGGATTGTTTTTCAAGAAAAACCGGCCGCCCCATCTGGGCAAGTATGCCATGGAAAAATTGAAGCGGGTCGATCACCCGACCACCCGCATCGATGCCGACCGGGTGCCCCGAGTGCCCTTGCGCGGATCATTCTTCACCCGGCCTTTCTTTGGCGATTTGGGCGCTCGCGCCAAGACCGAACGGCCCCGGTTCGTCGCCAAGTACCCTTTATCCGATGCCATGGGTGAAATCATGCGGGCCATTGTGCCCTTGCAGGATGGCGAGCCCGCGCCTGAAAAAGCGCCCCAGACCGATGATCCGGAAGCCATGGCCCGGAACATCAAGTCGCTGGCCTATTTTCTCGATATGGATATTGTTGGCATTTGCAAAATTCCCGACTACGCCTGGTATTCCCACGATGGCGACGGCAACGAGATCACTCCTTACCACAGCCACGCCATTGTCATGTTGATCGACCAGGGTTTCGAAACCATGGAAGGGGCCTCGGGTGATGACTGGATTTCGGGAACCCAGAGTTACCGGGCCTATTTGCGCGGGGCGGAAGTGGGCAGCGTCATTGCCGGATATATTCGCCGCCTGGGCTTTGGTGCCCGCTGCCAGTCCGCCGCCGATGGGCACGTTCTGCAAATTCCGCTGATGCTGTGGGCCGGGTTGGGCGAGATGTCGCGCATCGGCGAGTTGGTCCTGAACCCGTTTATCGGGCCCCGGTCAAAAACCGTGGTGGTAACGACAAACCTGCCCCTGACGTGCGACAAGCCGATAGATTTCGGCTTGCAGGATTATTGCGGCAGTTGCAAAAAATGCGCCCGTGAATGTCCCTGTGGGGCCATTCCCTTCGGCGACAAGATCACGTTCAACGGCTACGAGACCTGGAAGCCGGACGTTGAAAACTGTGCCAAGTACCGCATCACCAACCAAAAGGGCACGGCCTGCGGACGCTGCATGAAGACCTGCCCATTAAACAAAGTCATATCCAAAGACGGGGCGCTGATCCACCGGGTCGCCAACTGGCTGGCCCTGAATGTGCCCATCCTGCGGCCTTTGTTAAACCCTTTGTCTAT
>CBFDVE010000134.1:0-6821 GCA_965613205.1 uncultured Rhodospirillaceae bacterium | reverse complement strand
CCGAAGGACTGCTGTGACGATCTCTATGGGTTCTTATTAACGCTCGATGGTATTACCTGCCCAAACCCGTTAAAGTTCTTGAGGTCGTGGATGCTATCAAGACAGCACTGGAAAGATAAACTGAAGTAGTTTCGACTTGTTCTGACACCACCCCTTGCCGGCACCGCCCGAGGCTGGAATTCTTCGTCATCGCCTTGTTCCCTTTTGTTCCGCTTCCGCCTTCATCTTTATATCCCGGACCAAATCGATCCATTGAGGTAACTTGTCTTCGAGGCCGAGTTCCTGCATATATTCCTCCAGGTCTGCACCCGCCAACGCTTCGGCAGTGTCTTCCTTGGATGCCGTTACCATCTTAAGAAGTTGCTGCGCTGCGTAGACGCTGATCAGAATCGACGACCGTTCCTTGGATGGTATCTGCCGTGGCGAGTGATGATAGGCAACCGTCTCGGTGATCTGATCCGTGAAGCCCCAAAGTCCAAGCAGATAAGCGCCGATTTCAGGATGCGCAGCACCGAAAATCCGGTGTTCAGCTTCTACGATATTCAAGGATTCCGTTTCAACAAGATCCATAGCCTGGTTGAACCGTTCCGGCCAATTGGCCATGAGCGCCAGGGTGCCGATGTGGGTGAGAACTCCGGCGGAGGTCGCTTGATCGATTTGGTCAACCCCATATCCCTCTGCCTTTGCTATACCACGAGCCACCGTTCCAATACTCAAACAACGTTCGCTCAGCGTCTCGATTTGAGCCACGACCTTTGCATCGCCAGAGAATTGTTTGTAAAAGCCAGCGATGAGGACAAGGCTCTTGAGTGTATCTACGCCCAACAGCCTGACCGCATGGTGCAAGCTTTCGACCTTTTGCGGAAGCGCGAAATAGGCGGAGTTGGTCAGTTTCAAGGTCTGTACGGTCATCGCTATATCCTCGGCGATGATGTCGGCGATATCGGACGCTACGGACTTTGGCGAATCCAGTTGACGAAGAAGCCGCAGAAACGCTTCGGGGGGCGATGGAAGATTATCCAGTCCTGAAATCAATTCAAGAACGCCTTTGTTGTCCAGAAATCTCCGCAGTCCCAGGGTCCGTTTGATCGTATCAATGAGCACTGCGGCCTCACAGGGTTTGGCCAGATACTGGTGAGCCGGGCCGACCGTTCTGAGTACGGCCTCTTCCTCGGAGTACCCCGACAGGATGATGCGCGCTGTTAGCGGGTGCCGACGCCGGACTTCCTTGAGAAGGGCCGCGCCATCCATACCCGGCATTCTCATGTCCGACACGACCACATCAAACTCCTGCTCGTGCATTGCTTCGAGGGCCTTCTCACCACTGTCAACAAAGGCCATATCCCAGTCCCCCTGCATGCGTCTCAACATTCGACGGAGGCCGCCTAAAACTCTGGTTTCATCATCTACGAACAGAATTCTGTTTTTCATATCCTACACCTTTCCGGTCCTCTAATCTTAAGCTTCGGTTCCGGAGATGCCGTTGGCATCACCGACAATAGACCCCGAAGATTTAGCTGGTTCCGCAAGGTTGATTGGGAGTCTCACGATAAACGTCGTCCCCTTGCCGGCTTTGGTGTCGAAAGTGATCGCGCCGCCATGTCTCTTGACGACGATATCGCGAGTGATAGATAGCCCCTGACCGGTTCCTTTCCCCACTTCTTTTGTCGTGAAAAAGGGGTTGAAGATGTGACCTTGGACATCTTCCGGAATTCCTGCACCATCGTCCTCTACCCGGATGATCACGTCTTCGCCGTCGGCCCGGGTGGATATGCCGATCTGGCCGAGGCCTGAGCGTCCAGGCTTGTCCGCAATCGCGTGGGCGGCATTGACGATCAGATTGAGGAAAACCTGGTTCATCTCTCCCACAAAACACGAAACGGCGGGCAGGGTCTCGTCGAACATCGTCGTCACCTCCGCCACATGCTTCCATTCATTGCTTGAGATGGTGATGGTGTTCTTCAGAGCCTGATTGATGTCAGCTAGCGACATCTCCTTGGTTCCAGGGTGGGAAAATTCCTTCATCGCCAGGACGATCCTGGAGACCTGCCCGATACCGGACAGGGACTGTTCGGTGGCCGAGGGTATTTCCTCGCGCAGGTAGTCAAGGTCAATATCTTCACGAACCGCATCGATTTCTCCGGCCAGGGCCGAGAGGTCGCCATGCCCGCGCGCCGCCTCCGTCAAAGCCAGGCTTTTTTCCAGCAGCGAGAACAGGTCCTTGTGGGCATCGGTCAAAAACTTCAGATTGTCGCCGATGTACTGGGCCGGCGTATTGATCTCGTGGGCGATGCCGCCGGCCAGTTGCCCCACGGCCTCCAGTTTTGAAGCCTGAACGAGTTCTTGTTCCAGCTCCATGCGGCGAATTTCGTCGTTTTTGCGCTTGGTTATGTCAACAATAACGCCAATGAACATCATTTTACCGCCCATAGTCACGCCGTTGACACCCAGTTCGATAGGAAATTCCGTGCCGTCTTTTCTTGTGGCGAAAAGTTCCCGGTCCCCGACCCCCAGAATCCTGTGGGTCCCGGAATCACTATAAGCCGCGAGATAGCCATTATGCCGTGATTGATGCGGTTCCGGCATCAACATAGACACGTTTTTCCCAATAACCTCCTGAGCCTTATATGCAAACATATTTTCACAAAATTTATTGAATAACTGGACAATCCCCTTTTCATCAATCAGTACGACACCGGTAATCAGATTATTCAGAACAGTTTTAATTCTCTCCTCTCTGATGCGCGACTGTCGCTCACGCTCTTTAAGTTCCGTAATATCCGTCAGTAGCCAGACTGAACCGTTTCTTTGACCTCTGTCGTCATATATGTCGGTGGCGTTAACGATACAGGGGATGAGTGTTCCGTCCTGGCGACGAAGATCGACTTCGTGATGCTCAGCCTCGCCTTGCTCTCTTTTTTCAGCTCGTTCCTCAAAAATATCCTGGTTTCCGGAGTCGGTGAAATCGTCAATGGAGCGGCCAATAATTTGTTCAGGAGACCGGTCGAGAATCCGGCACATGGCGGGGTTGATATCAATCGTGACCGCGTCGTTATTGACATACCAGTACCCTTGCCCGGTGTTTTCCAAAAGCCGGTCCAGAATCCTCTGGCTTGTTGAAGCGAAACGGGCTGCCGCCTGATATCGATAGTCGAGAAACCCGGCAAGCGCTGTCAGGGATATGACCACCAGACTCGCCACCCCCACCGCAACCCCGAAAACGGTCGGGTGGTAATACTCGAGATCATGAAACGCATTGCCATTTTCGAAAAAAAACGTCGCTGCCATGCCGGTATAGTGCATGGTCGCAATCGCCGCGCCCATGATCAACGGGCCTGCGATTCGCTTCAACAATACCTGATGCCGCCAACGTTCCTGTACAAAATACAAAAAATACAGGGAGGCAAAAGACAGTATGACCGCGACAAATACGGAAGCCGCGAACAGAAGCGGATCATAATACATCCGGGCATCGACGATCATGCCGGCCATGCCCACATAGTGCATCAGGCCAATACCCGCGCCCATTAAAAGACCGCCTATGGCCAGCCTGGAAAGACCCGGTCCGGCCCTTCCAAGCAATTTCAGCACGATCCAACCGGCAAAAATGGCGGGTAGAACCGAGAGGGTGGTGATCAACGGGTCGTAGGCAATAGGAACCGGCAGACTGAAAGCAAGCATGCCAATGAAGTGCATGGACCAGATACCGATACCAATGGCCACAGAGCCAATTGTCTGCCATAGCATTCGGCCCTTCGGGTTTTCCTCATGGGAAAGATTGTTTTTCAGAATTGTCAGGGCGCAAAATGAGGCCACGCACGCGATAACGTAGGACAGAATGACCAACTTCGGGTCATAGAGGCCAGAGTAGGCCGCGCTCCGGTCGATGCTACTACTGAGAAATATTAAATCCATAATTTATGTCTCCGTCCTCACCAAATCGCTAAAGTTTCATCTCTTCGCTTCGGCTTCACCGGAATCGGTCAGATAAAATGAAAGAGGTTGGTGTCATCAGCACTTTCATCAGGACCCATCCTTGCGCAATTCCCGGCAGGCAAACACCCCCATATCGGGATAGTCCCGGATAACCGGTTCCAGAGTGGATCTGCCTTATACCATCGGGCGATGAGTCTGACTCATTTTACTGATTTCCACGGGGCCATAATTCTGAATCAATGGGACAACCAGATTCGGATAGTTGAAAGTGGTCCGATCCCGGCGATTCATGGCGTGGTGCGCCGGCGTCGGAAAGACTTGGCAGGTTGGATTTTTGAAGAGTTCGGTATCTCGCTTGAAGAAACCACAGTGGGCCGTGAACTGCGAGCTCTGGGGTTCCGCAAAATATCTGCACGCCCCCGTCACAAGGGGCAAAACGAATTTGCTGTGGAAGATTTTAAAAAAACTTTCCTGCCGGGTTGGAGGTCATCCGCCGCAGACTTCCCGCCAATACAGAATTAGAAATATGGTGGCAGGACGAGGCCAGAGTCGGTCAAAAAACAAAGCTCACGCGGCGTTGGGCTCCCCGGGCAAGCCGTCCCACGGCACCCAAGGATCAACCAACGCAGTCGGCCTGGATCTTCGGTGCGATCTGCCCCAAGCGTGGCGTTGGTGCGGGGCTCGTTCTACCCCGCTGTAACACCGAAGCCATGCAATGGCACCTGGATGAAATCTCGTCGCAAGTGGCTCCAGGCGCACACGCTGTCCTCATCGTAGACCGTGCTGGATGGCATACCACAAACAAGCTCACCATTCCGCACAACATCACAATCATGCCGTTGCCACCGAGGGCACCAGAGCTCAACCCTGTAGAGAATATATGGCAATTCATGCGGGACAACTGGTTGTCTAATCGCATCTTCAGTTCATATGATGAAATCGTCGCCATTTGTTGCGAAGCTTGGAACAAGCTCATCGATCAGCCTTGGAAGATCATGTCCATCGGTATGAGGGACTGGCGGTATGAGGGACTGGGCACATGGGTTCTGATCAATGCCCGATGGTATTAAACGTATATCTCGGGCCTTCGATCCTGGTGATAGGTGGCGATGACGCGCCACTTGTCCAGGTCCTCGGCCTTAATGTCGATATCAGCGATGGCGATATCTTCGCCGGCGGAAATTGATGCCAGAATCTGCCCCGATGGCGAAGCGATGCAGGAATAGCCAAGGCTGTCGAACCCCATTTCATGGCCGACACGGTTCGACATGGCTACGAACACACCATTTTCCAGCGCCCTGGTCGCGGCCATTCCCTGCGTAGTAACGCCGCTCCATCCCCATGTCTGGCGCTGGTAGCCATCGCCGATCCAATCGGTACTGTTAATGATGATGTCGGCACCCTTTTCAGCCAAACAGCGGAAATAATCGCCGAAGATCATGTCATAGCAAATGGTCATACCAACCCGGCCCAGTTCGGTGTCGATCACCGTTGGTGTATCGCCCGCCTGGAAGGTGCCTCGTTCGGCCGAAAACAGATGGACCTTGTGATATGTCGAAAGACGTTCCCCGGTCGGCGCAAACAGGACTTGCGAATCATAAAAACCGCTGTTTTCGGCGACGACCGTGCCGACAGCCATGTGAACCCCGGTGCTGGCCGCAATTTTACCGAGCGCAAGATCGGTCGGGCCGTCGCTGGGTTCGGCAAGCCGGGCCAGGTCATCGGCGATAAAATAGCCCGTCGTCGCGCATTCGGGAAACACCACAAGATCAACGCCTTGGTCTGATGCCGCCTGTGCAAACTTCTCTATTTTTCGCACATTCGGTGCGATTTCACCGACAACGCAATCCATTTGCACCACGGCAAGTTTGTATTTGATGTCGTTCGCCATTCCCTGTTTTCTCCTGGTTTTCGGTACTTTCACCTATACTGCCATGCCGGTGGCGACCAGCAGCACTTTTTCCTCGGTGGTTTCACGCGTCGGCATGTCGGCGACTATCTTGCCTTCATGCATGACCAGCAGCCGGTGCGTCGCCAACAATAATTCCTTCAAGTCTGATGAGATGAAGATCACCGCGACCCCCTGACCCGTGAGTTCGAGCAAAAGGCGATAGATCTCCTCCTTGGCGCCGATGTCGATGCCTCGTGTCGGTTCGTCGCAAATCAATACCCGCGGATTGCACAAAAGCGCCCGGCCGAAAACCACCTTTTGCTGGTTGCCACCGCTGAGTTCGCGGACCGGAGCATTCAACGATCCAGCGACCAGGCGCAGGCGCTCCAGGATCGACCCACCGTCGCGCCGTTCGGCGGACGGGCGCAGGAAACCCAATGCGGAAAAACGGTCCAGCGCTCCCGCAGTGACGTTGTTCAGGATCGACAGATTGCTGAACAATCCATCGCGCTTGCGGTCTTCGGTCAGATAGACGATGCCGTTACGGAGCGCATGTTCAGGCGATTTCAGGACTATTTTCTGCCCATCTATGATTATGCTGACGCCGTCATTCGCCTCCAGGCCGATCAGCTGACGGGCCATTTCGGTGCGTCCGGCACCGACTAGGCCGGCGATGCCCAGAACCTCGCCATGGCGCATACGAAAACCGCGCCGCCCAGCGCCAAGGTCGACTCCAAAAATTTCCTTTCCCTCTTCGACGGGGGGCAGGCCCGCCGATTGCACCACCTCGTGGCCAATCATCATATGAACAATACTGGCGTGGTTCGTCTCGACCGTATTCATGGTGGCGATATGGCGTCCGTCTCGCAGGACCGTGACCCGGTCGGAAATCGAAAAGATCTCTTCCATGCGATGGGTGATGTAGATGATACCGCACCCACGCTTCTTCAGTTGGGCCAACAGAACGAAGAGGCGTTCCGTCTCCGCCTCGCCC
>CBFDVE010000133.1:0-6845 GCA_965613205.1 uncultured Rhodospirillaceae bacterium | reverse complement strand
CATGGAACTGATTACCGGCACTCTCGACTATGCCGATTTTTCCGATGCCGATATCGTTATCGAGGCCGCGTTCGAAGGCATGGATCTGAAAAAGGAGATTTTCGGCAAACTGGACGCCGTGTGCAAACCGGGAGCCATTCTCGCCAGCAACACCTCGACTCTGGACGTCAACGAAATCGCCGCATCCACCAACCGCCCGGAAGACGTTATCGGCACCCACTTTTTCATCCCGGCCAACGTCATGAAGCTGCTGGAAATTGTCCGCGCCGATAAAACGTCTGCCGAAGTCATCGCCACCACCATGAAGCTGGCCCGCACCATCAAGAAAGTCGGCGTACTGGTCGGTGTGTGTGACGGGTTTGTCGGCAATCGCATGTTGCACGCCTATTTCGGCGAGGCCCAGGCCCTGGTTGAACAAGGGGCGCTGCCCCAACAAGTGGACAAAGCCTTGTATGACTGGGGCTTCGCCATGGGGCCGTTTGCGGTCATGGACCTGGCCGGGATCGATGTCGGCTGGCGCATCCGCAAGGGCAAGGAGGCGACGCGGGACCTGTCCGAGCCCTATAATTCCACCGTCGCCGACCGCCTGGCCGAAATGGGCCGGTTCGGCCAGAAAACCCGGCGCGGCTGGTACATTTACGAAGAAGGATCGCGCGTTGCCACCCCGGACCCGGAAGTGGAACAGATGCTGATTACCGTGTCGCAAGAAAAAGGCATCACCCGGCGGCAGATTTCAGACCAAGAAATTTTCAAACGCTGCATGTATCAACTGATCAACGTCGGTGCCAATATCCTCGAAGAGGGTATCGCCATGCGGTCCGGCGATATTGATGTGATCTACATCTATGGCTATGGCTTCCCGGTCTTTCGTGGCGGCCCCATGTTTTATGGCGACGTTGTCGGCCTGAAAGAGATCGCCGCCGACATCGAAAAATTCCATTCCGAACACGGCAGCTCCTGGCAGCCGTCAGACCTGCTCACCCGCCTTGCCACCGACGGCAAGGGCTTTAACGACAAATAAGCAAGGACTTAAGTCATGAAACGCCAAGCCGTTATCGTTTCCACCGCCCGCACCCCCATTGGCCGGGCCTACCGGGGTGCCTTCAACAACACGGAATCTCCGACTCTGGCCGCCCACGCCATCAAACATGCAGTCGAACGAGCCGGCATCGAACCCGGTGAAGTGGACGACGTGATCATGGGCGCGGCCATCCAGCAAGGCAGCCAGGGCGCCAATATCGCCCGCCTGGCCGCCGTCGCCGCCGGACTGCCAATCACCGTCGCCGGTATGACCGTGGACCGCCAGTGTTCGTCGGGCATGATGGCCATCGCCACGGCGGCCAAACAGGTGATCGACGACGACATGCCCATTGTCGTCGGCGGCGGTCTCGAATCCATATCCCTGGTGCAGAACGAACACATGAACAGCTACCGCACCAAGGACCCCATTCTGGTCGCCAACAAGCCCGACATCTACATGTCCATGCTGGAAACCGCCGAGGTTGTCGCCAAGCGCTATGGCATTAGCCGCGACGACATGGATGCTTACGGGCTGCAAAGCCAGCAACGCACGGCGGCCGCCCAGGCCGCCGGTAAGCTGGATGATGAAATTGTTCCGCTGGCCTCGGTCAAGGGCGTCATGGACAAGCAAACCAAGGAAATTTCCTTGCACGATGTGATGCTGGAAAAAGACGAAGGCAACCGACCGGAAACCAATATGGAAGGCCTGGCCGGCCTAAAACCGGTGTTGGGCGAAGACTGTTTCATCACGGCGGGAAACGCCAGCCAACTTTCCGACGGAGCCTCGGCCTCTGTCGTCATGGACGCCACCCTGGCCGAGAAAAAGGGTTTGCAGCCTCTCGGCATTTACCGGGGCATCGCCGTTGCCGGGTGCGAGCCGGACGAAATGGGCATCGGCCCCGTGTTCGCCGTGCCCAAGCTGCTTGAGCGTCATGGCCTGAAAATGGACGACATCGGGTTGTGGGAATTGAACGAAGCGTTTGCCGTGCAGGTGCTTTATTGCCGCGATAAGTTAGGTATTCCGGACGAAAACCTGAACGTCAACGGCGGCGCCATATCCATCGGTCACCCTTACGGCATGAGCGGTGCCCGCATGGTCGGCCACGCCCTGATCGAAGGCAAACGCCGGGGCGTCAAATATGTCGTGGTGACCATGTGCATCGGCGGTGGCCAGGGTGCCGCCGGGTTGTTCGAGGTCGCCTGAGTGACTGTGCCCGACCCGGAAACCATCGCCGTTCGCGCCGATGAACAGCTTGATGTTTCCCGGTTGGAACCTTACCTGCGCGAACGGCTGCCCGAAACCGAAGGTCCCCTTGCCATCGCCCAGTTCGGCGGCGGTCACGCCAACCTGACTTATCTGGTCGCCTTCGGCGATCACGAATATGTCCTGCGCCGCCCGCCCATGGGTCCCATAGCCCCGTCGGCCCACGACATGAAGCGGGAACACAAGGTTCAGGCCAATTTGTACAAGGCCTTTCCTCTGGCCCCCCGCAGTTTCCTCTTTTGCGACGATTTAGACATTATCGGTGCCGAATTTCACGTCTCTGAACGGCGCAAGGGCTTCGTTATTCGCGGCGCCATGCCCGACCGTTTCGCCGATAATCCAGCCCTTAATGAACGCATCGGGGCGATGCTGATCGATACCCTGGCCGACCTGCATTCGGTCGACCCCTCCGCGATCGGCCTGGTTGATCTGGGACACCCGGAAGGTTTCGTTCAACGCCAACTTGCCGGTTGGAGCAAACGCTGGCACGCCGCCAAGGACAAGGACCTGGCCGACATCGACAAAGTCATTGCCTGGTTGCAAGCCAATTTACCGACCTCAGAAAACGTCACCCTGCTGCACAACGATTTCAAACTCGACAATGTGCTGCTGGACCCGCAAGACCCGGCAACCCCGACCGCCGTGCTGGACTGGGACATGTGTACCCTGGGCGACCCATTAATGGATCTGGGCCACATGCTGAATTACTGGACCGACCGCAGCGACGGCGAAGAATGGCGCACGGTGCTGACCATGCCGACCTGGCGCAATGGCTTTCCGACGCGCACGGAAGTGGTTGCCCGCTACGCCGAGCGAACAGACTTTGACGTTTCAGCCATCAACTGGTATTTCGTCTTTGGCTCGTTCAAGCTGGCGGTTATCTTGCAGCAGATTTACATCCGCTTTCTGCGCGGCCAAACCAGTGATCAGCGCTTCGCCCAGTTCGACCAACGGGTCGCGGGCCTGGCCAGACGGGGCCTGTATTTTTCACAAACGTCTTCACTCTAGTGGATAGAATCTAACTTATGGTACCCATACGACGGCTTCCCAAGCCCACCGGCTACGTTGCTCGAAGCGCCGCGATGCAAGCATCGCAAGTTTCGAGCAACGTAGCCGGTGGGCTTGGGAAGCCGCCCTTCGGGTTTCATATCTCGGCTTCTCGGGGCGTCGAGCTTACTCAACGATGCTATGGCATCGCCTACGATCACTCTCCTACCGAGAAACCGGGATATGAAATCGTATGGGTACCATAAGTTAGATTTTATCCACCAGGAGAGCGATATTATGGATTTCGATTATTCAGACAAAGTGAAGGACTTGCAGAAACGTGTAAGCGCATTCATGGAAACCAACGTCTATGCCAACGAACAGGTCTATCATGAGCAGACCGAAGAAGGCGGTCGCTGGTGTGTTCCCCAGGTCATGGAAGACATCAAGGCGAAAGCCCGCGAGGCGGACCTGTGGAACCTGTTCCTGCCGGAAAGTGACCTGGGGGCCGGGTTGACCAATACGGAATACGCCCCCTTGTGCGAGATCATGGGCCGCTCCCACATTGGCCCGGAAGCCTTTAACTGTTCGGCCCCCGACACCGGCAACATGGAAGTGCTGGTGCGCTATGGGTCCGATGAGCATAAAGAAGAATGGCTGAAACCCCTGCTGGCCGGTGACATCCGGTCCGGCTTCGCCATGACGGAGCCCGCCGTGGCATCGTCCGACGCGACCAACATCGAAGGCTCTATTACTCGCGATGGCAACGATTCATACCTGATTAATTCGACCAAATGGTGGACCTCCGGGGCCATGGACCCGCGCTGCAAGATATTGATTTTCATGGGTAAAACAGACCCGGACGCCGGACGCTATGAACAGCAATCGATGATATTGGTGCCGTTGGACACACCGGGCGTGACCGTCAAGCGTCATCTGCCCGTATTCGGTTACGACCATGCTCCCCACGGCCACGCGGAAATCGAATTCAAAGATGTGCGGGTGCCCGCCGCCAACCTGCTGCTGGGTGAAGGCCGCGGTTTCGAGATCGCCCAGGGCCGCCTGGGGCCGGGCCGTATTCACCACTGTATGCGCCTGATCGGCCAGGCCGAACGGGCCCTGGAAGCGATGTGCCGACGGGCCAAAGAACGAGTCGCTTTCGGCAAGCCCATCGCCCAACAGGGCGTGGTGATGGAGGCCATCGCCGATTCCCGCATGGAAATCGACCAGGCGCGTTTATTGACGTTGCGCGCCGCCCACATGATGGACACGGTCGGCAACAAAGTGGCCAAGAAAGAAATCGCCATGATTAAAGTGATCGCGCCGAATATGGCCTTGCGGGTGATCGACCGGGCCATTCAGATTCACGGGGCCGCCGGTGTGTCGGAAGATTTCACCCTGTCGGCCGACTGGGCCAATGCCCGTACCCTGCGCCTGGCCGATGGCCCCGATGAAGTCCACCGCATGGCCGTCGCCCGCATGGAATTGAAAGCCTATGACTGAGCCCGGTTCCGGGCAACCGTCACCAGGGAGGTTTTCTTTTTACGGCTGGCGGGTGGTCGGCGTTGTTTTTGTCATGCTGATGACCTCGTCGGGCCTGGGATTTTATAACCTGTCCGTATTTATCGAGGCGCTCAGCCGTCATGGCCAGTTTTCCGTCGCCACGGCGGCCAATGCGGCGTCGCTGTTTTTCCTGGTCGGGGCCGGCAGTGGCCTGGCCATTGGCCGGTTGATCGACAAGTACGACCCCCGCTGGACCATCTGCATCGGTGCCTTTTTGGCCGCCGCCGGGATGATCGCCATTGGCCGGGCCGACTCCACGGCAAGCCTGTTTGCCGCGTTTGCCCTGTTCGCCGTGGGCTTTTCCTGCACGTCGTTGATCCCCGGCACCACGTTGGTCGCCCGCTGGTTTTCTCGCCGCCGCGCCATTGCCCTGGCCATCGCCTCGAGCGGCCTGTCTGTCGGCGGCATCGTCATTACGCCCTTTGCGGCTGCCTTGATCGATAACCGGGGTCTGGCCGAAGCGACCCCCTTGTTGGCCATCATATACATTGTCGCCGTGGTCCCCGTGACGGCGTTGATGTTACGAAAATCCCCCGCCAGCATGGGTCAGGAACCGGACGGGGTGCCAACCTTGTCAACCAACAGCAAAATTCACCTGGCCGGAACGGTGTTTTCAGTGGCCCTGAAATCCCGCTTTTTTATTCTGGCGACAACCGCATTCATCTTTATTTTCATGGCCCAGGTCGGCGGCCTGGCCCATCAGTTCAATCTGGTCGCCGGACGCATCGATACCACCATCGCCGCTACCTCCGTGGCCAGCCTGGCCGCGGCCTCGATGATCGGACGCTTCATCGGCGGCTGGGCGATCGGCCGGTTTTCCATTCGCCCGGTCACGGTTGCCCTGATTTTCCTGCAAGCGTCGTCCCTGATTGCCATCGCCTATGCCGAAACAACGGCGTCACTGTTGATCGCCTCGGCAACCCTGGGTCTGGCGCTGGGTAATTTGCTGATGGCCCTGCCGTTGCTGTTGGCCGATGCCTTCGGGATGCGGGACTACGGGCGCATCTATTCGACATCGCAAGCCATCGCCCAATTGGGCGTCGCCATGGGTCCGGCCCTGGTCGGCTATATGTATGGTGTGTGGAACGGCTACACCCTGGCCATCGTCGTCATTTCCGGCCTGGCCCTGACCGGTGCCGCCGTGTTCATGGCCGCCGGACCGGTGCCGGAACCGGGCAAAGACTAAGCCGCGCTGTCCAGGGCGGCGAAGCGGCGCATGTGGTGGTCGATGTTGCCAAACAGGGTATTGATCATGGTCAGGCGCTTGAAATAGTGGCCGACGTTAAGCTCATCCGTCATGCCCATGCCGCCATGAATTTGCACCGCCTGCTGGCCGACGAAACGGCCCGATTTACCGATTTGTACCTTCAGGGCCGATATGGTGCGGGCGGCATCGGCAGACCCGCTGTCCATGGTCATGGCGGCCCGGTAGAGCAGGGATTTCGATTGTTCACATTCCATGAACATTTCCACCATGCGGTGTTGCAGGACCTGAAACTTGCCGATGGGCACGCCGAACTGGACGCGGGTGCTGGCATATTCCACCGTGGCTGCGTGCAGGGCGGTCATCGCCCCGACCGCTTCGCCACCGATGGCGACGATGGCTTCGTCGATGCTATCGACCAGCACCTGCAAACCGCCGCCCACATCGCCAATAGTCGCATCGGCTGACACCCGAACGGACGAAAATTCTATATCAGACGCCCGACCGCCGTCCTGGGTCGGATAATCCCGCCGGGTCACACCGGCGGCACCGGCATCGACCAGGAACAGGGTAATGCCATCGCCATCCCGCTGCTCGCCGGACGTGCGGGCCGAGACAATCAGGGTGTTGGCGTTGGGTCCGTTCAGGACAACGGCCTTGTGACCTTCAATCACATAACCATCGCCGTCCGCCGTTGCCGTGGTTTTCACATCGGCCAGGTTATAGCGTCCCTGGCCTTCCACGTAGGCCACGGCCAACTGGGTGTCGCCGCCGATAACGCCCGGCAAGATGGCATCGCGTTGGCTG
>CBFDVE010000132.1:0-6883 GCA_965613205.1 uncultured Rhodospirillaceae bacterium | reverse complement strand
GGTAGGTGATCTGGCAGCCGACGCCGCAATAGGGGCACAGCGAGTCGATACGTTTGTCTTCTGCGGTCGTCGCCGAAGCCTGTTTCGGCAGCAGGGCATCGGTCGGGCAGGCCTGCACGCATTCGCCACAGGCGACACAGGTGCTGTCGCCCATGGCATCGGCAAAATCGAACACAATTTTTGATCGACCACCGCGACCGGCCATGCCGATGACATCGTTGACCTGAATTTCCCGGCAGGCGCGAACACAGTTGGTACACTGGATGCAGGCATCGAGATTGACCGCCATGGCCGGATGGCTCAAGTCCGGTGCCGGTTGATCGCGGGCCGGGAAGCGGCTTTCGGTGACCCCCATATAATCGGCCATGCGCCACAATCGGCTGCTCGGGTCGTGCTCTTTCGGCTGATCGGCGATGAGCAGTTCCATCACCATGTTGCGGGCTTTTATGGCCCGTTCGGAAGATGTTTTGACCACCAGGCCGTCCGTTGGCTGACGCTTGCAACTGGCCGCCAGGGTCCGTTCGCCGTCAATTTCGACCATGCACAGGCGGCAATTGCCGTCGTCCCGGTAGTGGGCATTGATGCCCGAACACATGTGCGGGATGGCGATGTTCAGGCGCTCGGCCACCTGCCAGATGCTTTCACCGGTTTTGGCCTCGACCGACTCGCCATCCAGGGTGAACGAAATGGTCATGCCAGTTCATCTTTCAGGAATCGCAGGGCGCTGATCACCGGATTGGCGGCGGCCTGGCCCAGGCCGCAGATAGACGCCTCGGTCATGACTGATGCCAGTTCGCCAATCAGGTCTTCGTCCCAATGCGGTTCCTTCAGCAATATGGATAGTTTCTCGCACCCGGCCCGGCAGGGGGTGCACTGGCCGCAGCTTTCGTCTTCAAAGAAACGCACCAGGTTGCGGACGACATCGGCCAGGTCGTCATGATCTGAAATCACCACAACGGCGGCGGAACCGACGAAGCAGCCGTATTCTTCCAATGATCCGAAGTCCAGCGGCAGGTCGGCCAGGGACGCGGGCAGAATTCCACCCGAAGCACCGCCGGGCAAGTATGCTTTCAAGGTGTGGCCGGGGGCCATGCCGCCGCCGTAGTCGTCGATCAACTGGCGTACGGTGACACCCGCCGGGGCCAGCTTGACGCCGGGGTCGTTGACTGGTCCCGACAGGGAATAAAAATGGGGCCGACCGGATTCCTGATAGGCCTCGGCGCCGCCTTCGATGATCCGGCGCAACCAGAACATACTTTCCACATTGTTGATCAGGGTTGGCCGTTCGAACAGTCCCGACTGAGCCGGGTAGGGGGGGCGGTTGCGCGGCAGGCCCCGTTTGCCTTCCAGGCTTTCCAGCAGGGCCGATTCTTCACCGCAAATGTAGGCCCCGGCCCCGCGCCGCAGATGCAGGGTCACGTTGCCATTTAATCCTGCCGCCACCACGCGGTCGATTTCCGTTTGCAGAATGTGCCGGATGGCGGCGTACTCATCGCGCAGATAGATATAAATTTCGTTCGCTTCGATGATCCAGGCGGCAATCAAGGCCCCTTCGATGACCCGGTGGGGGTCGGTTTCCAGGCAATGGCGATCCTTATATGTACCGGGTTCGCCCTCATCTGCATTGATCGCCATCAGCCGGGGATGGGGGGCGTCCAGCATGAACCGCCATTTGCGCGCCACCGGGAATCCGGCCCCACCGAGGCCGCGCAAGCCGGAATTTTCGACTTCGCTCAAGACATCGTCGCGGTCCCGCTCGCCGGCCAGGCAGGATTTAAGAACCCGGTATCCACCTTCAGCCACATAAGCATCATAATCCACATAGGCGGCGATTTGCGGGTCTATGGCGTTGGCTTTGACGGCGGCGCTAACGGTTGCAAGATCGGCGGCAAGGATACGGTTTTGGCCGACCACGGCGGCGGGGGCCTGGTCACAGGCCCCGATGCAGGGTGTCGGGATCACCCGCACGGCATCGCCCAAACCCTGTGTCAGGGCATCCATCAGGCCGTTTGCCCCGGCCAGTTCGCAGGCAATGCCATCGCACACCCGCACGGTCAGGGCCGGAGGTGGGCTGTCGTTTTCCCTGATCACATCGAAGTGGGCATAGAATGTGGCCACTTCGTAGACTTCCACTTGCGACAGCTTCAACTCTTCGGCCAAAGCGGCCAGATGGCGGGCCGAAATATGGCCGTAGTGATCCTGGACCAGGTGCAAATGTTCGATCAGCAAATGGCTGTGTCGGGCCCGGTCAGCCAACAGGGCGCGAATTTCTTCCAAGGCGCCGACATCGACCTGGCGGCCTTTTGGAAAGGCCCTGAATTTACCGGGCCGAGAATTCATGGTGTCAGGGGCAGACATTAGGCACCCGGATATATATAGACATTAATTACAACTTGACCCGACAATGTTCATAACGTCAATAATTTGCTGATGCCTGACCGAAAACCGACCAATCCTTGGTCAGGAAGGAAGCCAGTCAAAGAGGGATGTCAGAGTGCAGGTAGACTTGAAGATCGTTCAGTTGTTGTGTTCGCGCCTGTGTCACGACCTGAGCGGCCCGACCGGGGCGATCCACAACGGGGTCGAATTGTTGCAGGAAAGCCCGGTCGGAGATCAGACGGCGCTTGACCTGGTCGCCACCAGCGCGACCCAATTGAAGGCGCGCCTGGCATTTTATCGCATGGCCTTTGGCCTGGGCGGCCTCAGCGTCGGCGGCTCACCGTTGCGTGAAGCTCACGGTTTGGCCACCAGTTTTTTCAACGGCGGCAAAACGGCTCTCGACTGGAGCCAGGTTTCCGAGCCCTCGGGCGATGCCGGGATCGGCCCGCAACAAACCGGAGAAGCGGCCAAATTATTGCTCAACATGATCCTTTTCATCGCCGACTCCCTGCCCCGGGGCGGCGCGCTGGAAGCTCGCCTGGCGGTTAGCCCGGAAACTCCGGCGGCCCCTGGGGCGGCAATTGGCCTGGCGGTCGTTGGCATTGGACCGGGGGCGTTTATCAAGGATGAGCGCAAGGTCGGGCTGATCGAAAGCACCGAAATCGACGAATTAAGTGCTCACAATGTTCACGGATATTTCCTGCGGCGTCTGGCGCAAAGCCAGGGCGGCCGGATTGAAATCAGTGATCAAGGCGAAAACGTGCAAATCGCCGCATTACTGCCAGGTTCGGACTGAAAACGGGAAGATTGTGGTTTTGTATTTAGATATAGATAGTTAGGACAAAATCATTGTAGTGTTTGGATAACGGCAACAAGGATTTTTCAGGATATTTTAGGAAGGCGTCACAAAAAAACAATGAAAGGTTCGTTTTTTCGGAAATAATAACCATATAGATCAGCGGTCATAAAACGGAACGTTGACGAACATTAAGAAATTTCGACCCGTCAATTGGGTCTTACTTAGAGGGCAGATTGTGCGATGGATGATCTTTTAACAGAATTTCTCACCGAAACCACGGAAGCTCTCGAAAGCCTGGACCAGCAAATGGTTCAGTTCGAACAGGATCCCAGCGATATGGATATCCTGGGAAACATCTTCCGACTGGTGCACACGATTAAAGGAACATGCGGGTTTCTTGGCCTTCCCCGGCTGGAATCGGTCGCCCATGCGGGCGAAAACGTGCTCGGCAAATTCCGTGACAAGGTTCTCGATGTTACCCCCGAAGCGGTGACGCTCATTCTCAAATGTCTCGATACCATTCGTGACCTGCTCGGATCGCTCGAAGAAACAGGTGAAGAACCGGAAGGCAGTGATCAGGAATTGATCGATGAATTGAATGCCCATGCCGATGGCGGCAATGCAGCGGCACCGGCTGCTGCGGCACCGGCCCCCGCTGCGGCAGTTGACGCTGCCCCCTCGGCCAACGAATTCGGTGCCCCGGTGGCGGCTGAACTACTTGCCGAAGTCGAAGCGGCCAGTGCCGGTGGCGTCGTCGCGGCGAGCGATGATCAAATGGCTACCGAGGCCACTGATGACGGTGCGCCCGGAGGCGGTGAACCTCAGTCCAACGAATTCGGCGCCCCGGTGGCGGCTGAACTACTGGCCGAAGTCGAAGCGGCCAGCGCCAGCGGTATCTCGGCGGCCAGCGATGCGGCAATGGTTGCCGATGCCGAAGCTGAAAAAGAAGCCGTCGCTCCGGCTGCGGCTGAAGAAGCCAAAGTTCCCGCCGCTCCGGAAAAGAAAGCGGCACCCAAAAAAACCGAAAAGAAAGGCGAGGCCGGCGGTGTTGCCGCCGCCTCAATCCGCGTTAGCGTGGATGTGCTGGAAGATCTGATGACCATGGTCAGTGAACTGGTGCTGACCCGCAACCAGCTTTTGCAAATGGTTCGGGGCCAGGACGACAGTGAATTCACGGTGCCTTTGCAACGGCTGAGCCACATTACATCGGACTTGCAGGAAGGGGTCATGAAGACCCGGATGCAGCCGATTGGCAATGCCTGGGCCAAGTTGCCCCGCATCGTGCGCGATCTGGCCGTTGAAACGGGCAAGAAAATCGAACTTAAAATGGTCGGTGCGGAAACCGAACTGGATCGCCAGGTGCTGGAACTGATCAAGGATCCGCTGACCCATATGGTCCGGAATTCCGCCGATCACGGGCTCGAAATGCCTGACGACAGGGCCGCTGCCGGTAAAGCTGAACTGGGCTCGGTGGTGCTCAGCGCCTATCACGAAGGCGGCCATATCATTATTTCCATCGTCGATGACGGCCGCGGCCTGAACACCGCCCGGATCATCGAAAAAATTCTCGAAAATAGTCTGGCGACCGAGACCGAAGTCGAAGCCATGACCGACCAGCAGATTCACATGCATATCTTCAAGGCCGGTTTTTCGACCGCCGAGAAAGTCACCAGTGTGTCCGGTCGGGGTGTCGGTATGGATGTGGTCCGTACCAACATCGAAAAAATCGGTGGCACCATCGATTTGAAATCGGTCGAAGGCAAGGGATCCAGCTTCGCCATCAAGATTCCGCTGACCCTGGCCATTGTCTCGGCCCTGGTCGTCGAATGCAGTGGCGAACGTTTCGCCATCCCGCAAATCAGCGTGCTGGAACTGGTTCGGGCTTCTTCGGAAACGGAAAATGCCATTGAAGTGATCAACGAAAGCCCGGTTCTGCGATTGCGCAACCGGCTGCTACCCCTGGTTTCGCTTCATGATTTGCTGGAGCTGGGTGAAAAGAAAGACGAAGTTGCAGAAGAGTTGTTTATCGTCGTGGCCCAGGTCGGGGCCTATAGTTTTGGTATTATTGTTGATCGGGTCTTCGATACGGAAGAAATCGTGGTCAAGCCAGTGTCGCCGATCCTGCGCCATATTCCCTACTATTCGGGCAACACGATTCTGGGCGATGGCAGCGTGATCATGATACTGGACCCCAACGGCATCGCTTCTTCCAGTGGTGACATCAGCGGCCAAAGCAAGGACGCCGACGCCGAGGCCGAGGCCGAAGCCAGGGCCGCCGCCGAAGCCGGCAACGAAACGTCCACCATGTTGACCTTCCGGGCCGGTAATGAAGAGCTGAAAGCGGTTCCCCTGGCCCTGGTCGCCAGGCTGGAAGAAATCGATATGACCACGGCGGAAAAGTCCCATGGCACATATGTTGTCCAGTACCGGGGCCATCTGATGCCGCTGATCCCCTTCAATTCGGCTCACGAATGGAAACTGGAAGGCCGCCAGCCGATTCTGGTGTTTACGGACCGTGATCGTTCCATGGGGCTGCTGGTCGATGAAATCGTCGATATTGTCGAAGACCGCCTGAAAATCGAACTTTCGACAAATGTCGAAGGCCTGATCGGCAGCGCCGTGATCGATGGCAGGGCGACGGATATTATCGATTCAGGGTATTACCTGACCCAGGGTTTCCCCGACTGGTTCGGCGATAATGATGGCGCTTTCGGCACCGGCGAAGTGGTCCACGGGTCGAAGAAAGTTCTGCTGGTCGATGACAGCCCGTTTTTCCGAAACTTGCTGGCCCCCATACTGTCTGTCGCCGGTTATGATGTAACGGCGGTGGAAAGCGCCAATGATGCCTTGAAAATGCGTGATTCCGGTGTTCGGTTCGATGTCATCATCAGTGATATTGAAATGCCGGATATGGATGGATTCGAATTCGCCGAAGCGGTACGCGGCGGTGGTGTTTGGGAAACAACACCCATGGTCGCCCTGTCGTCCCATGCCACGGAAAAGGATTTTGCCCGGGGCAGGGAAGTGGGATTTGATGATTATGTGGCGAAATTCGACCGTGATGCCCTGGTCGATACACTTTCTGGTGTTATTTCCACAATCGTCGGTCCTGAGAAATAATTATCCCTTTTCTCAATTGTTGCCCTGCGAGCTTGCGGCAATCGATTTTCATCGTGTCGTTGGATAGATAACTAAATCGCTTGGAAGAACACCATGTTGATAGTACCTTGGCCCTTGCGTGTTGTTTTGACCGTGTAACTTGCCGCCGACCACCATTGCGGTGTCGGCGAGCGCCAGGAAAGAAGTGAAGATTGGCATGAAATCTTGTTTGATTGTTGATGATTCCAAAGTCATTCGTATGGTGGCGAGAAAGATACTTCAGGAACTGGATTTTGGAACCGAAGAAGCCGCCGACGGAAAGCAGGCGCTTGATGCCTGTAAGCAAAACATGCCCGATGCGATTTTGCTGGATTGGAACATGCCGGTGATGAACGGCATCGATTTCCTGCGGGCCCTGCGCCAGTTGCCGGGCGGCGATGCGCCGCGGGTGCTGTTCTGCACCACCGAAAACGACATCGAACACATCACAAAAGCTATTGAAGCGGGCGCCAATGAATACATCATGAAGCCGTTCGATGCCGATATTGTCGAAAGTAAATTCCTCGAAGTCGGCCTGATCTGAAGCTTTTCTTAAGATTGTCGGGC
>CBFDVE010000131.1:0-6928 GCA_965613205.1 uncultured Rhodospirillaceae bacterium | reverse complement strand
TGGATTTGTTTGATCGCAATATCACCGACGGTCGCATGATGATCGTTTCGTTCCTGACCCTGGTGATCGGCAACAACCAGGGCATGGGCGATATCAAACATGCCAAAATGCATGATTTCTGGATGCCGCCCCGGGTCATTCAGTTGTTCGACGGCCCGTCCAAGGATATTACCGACATGTGGCGTGTGCTGGGCCGTCCGCTGGTCGATGGCGGCTATATCGCCGGCACCATCATCAAACCGAAACTGGGCCTGCGCCCCAAACAGTTCGCCGATGCGGCCTATCAGTTCTGGCTCGGTGGCGATTTCATCAAGAACGACGAACCCCAGGGCAACCAGACCTTCGCGCCCCTGAAAGACACCCTGCCGCTGGTTTATGACTCGATGAAACGGGCGATGGATGAAACCGGCGAGGCCAAACTGTTTTCCGCCAATATCACCGCTGATGATCACCATGAAATGATCGCGCGAGGCAACTTTGTGCTGGAAACCTTCGGCCCCGATGCCGACAAGGTCGCCTTCCTGGTCGATGGCTATGTCGGTGGCCCCGGCATGATCACGACGGCCCGGCGCAACTTCGCCGCTCAGTATCTGCATTACCACCGGGCCGGTCATGGTGCCGTCACCTCACCGTCTGCCATGCGCGGATATACCGCCTTCGTGCTGGCCAAAATGTCGCGCCTGCAAGGGGCCTCGGGTATCCATGTGGGCACCATGGGCTATGGCAAGATGGAAGGCGAAAACGATGATCGCATCATCGCCTACATGATCGAACGCGACAGTGCCGATGGTCCGTTCTATCACCAGGAATGGCATGGCATGAAACCGACCACGCCGATTATTTCCGGCGGCATGAACGCCCTGCGTCTGCCCGGTTTCTTCGAAAACCTGGGCCACGCCAACCTGATCAATACGGCCGGTGGCGGTGCCTACGGCCACATCGACAGCCCGGCGGCGGGCGCCGTTTCCCTGCGTCAGGCGTTCGAGTGCTGGAAACAAGGAGCCGATCCCATCGAGTTCGCCAAGGACCACAAGGAATTCGCCCGCGCCTTTGAAAGTTTCCCCGGCGATGCCGATACCCTGTTTCCGGGCTGGCGTGATAAGCTGGGCGTACACAAATAAGGGCACCGATAATGACCGGCGATATCGATCAATACAGGATTGACAGCGAACCTTTCTACCAGCCTGTCGGCGATGAAATCGCGCTTTACCAGGCGGCCTACTCTGAACGGCTGCCGATGATGATTAAAGGGCCGACCGGTTCGGGCAAGTCGCGTTTTATCGAGCATATGGCCTGGCGCCTGAAACGCCCCCTGATCACGGTCGCCTGTAACGAAGATATGACCGCCTCCGATCTGGTCGGGCGCTATCTGCTCGATGCCGACGGCACCCGCTGGCTCGACGGGCCGCTGACCGTGGCCGCCCGCTTTGGTGCGATCTGTTACTTAGACGAAATCGTCGAGGCCCGGCAGGATACCACCGTGGTCATTCATCCCCTGACCGATCACCGGCGCACCCTGCCCATTGATAAAAAGGGCGAGTTGATCGCCGCCCATGAAGATTTCCAGTTGGTGATTTCCTACAACCCCGGCTACCAGAGCCTGATCAAGGATTTGAAGCAATCGACCAAGCAGCGGTTTACATCTTTGTTGTTCGATTACGCCGATGCGGGCATGGAAGCCGGTATCGTCGCCACCGAAACCGGCTGCGATGTGGAACTGGCGAAAAAACTGGTGAAGGTGGCCGGCACCGCCCGCAATTTGAAAGGCCACGGCCTGGACGAGGGCATCTCGACCCGGCTGCTGGTTTATGCGGCCCGGCTGATCGACCAGAACATTGACCCCATCGCCGCCTGCCGCATGGCCATGGTCGAACCGATCACCGATGATGGCGATATTCGCGATACCCTGCACCACGCCATCGACGCCGTCTTTGGCTGATGGCAACACCGGACCTGACGGGCTATCGGGACAAGCTGAAATGCAGCTTTCCCGAGCTCGATAACGTCTTTACCGATTGTATGGAAAACGCCGTTGCCCGCCTGAGCCAGCGGGGCAGGGATGACTACCTGGCCGGGGCCTCGTTGATTTGCGGCATCGGTCGTGGTTTCGAGCCGGTTCTGGTCTATCTGGAAGACATGCCGGAAGTCGCCGAAAAGCTCGGCGAGGGCATGTTGTCGCTGGTATCGGAGACCGTCTGGACCCTGTCGCGAACACCCAACGGCAATGCCATACCGGCATTTTTAGATACCATCGCCGAGGCCGCCCGCAGGCTCGGATCACAGGAACTGCTGTGCCGCTATGTGGACATGATGCTGGACATGATGGATCGCACCACGGGATCGATTCACGGTTTCCATACGACCTTGTCCAGTCCCGGATTGCCCGTGTTACTAAACCAGATGCCTTATTTGCTCAGTCAATTATCTCTCGATGGGGTCAACCACTGGATCGACTATGGCATCGACGCCTATCCCGACCACCCGCAACGGCAGCAGGATTATTTCTCCCTGCAAACGGCGGACAGCCGGGCGATCCTGCAACGACAACGGCATGGCACCCTGTTCATCGACCGGGAACGCTCCCTGAACCTGTATTTGACCGCCATGTGGTCCGACAAATGCCGCTTCATCCCATATTCCCTGGGCTTCGACGATGTTCGCAAGCCGTTGCCCTATTTTGATGATTTTGGCGTTCGGGTGCCCGATGTGTACGACGACAGGGCCGGCATTGCGGGCCTGAACCGCTACCGGGCGCTGATCGCCCATATGGCGGCGCACCGGCGCTGGACGACGGCTATATTTGCCGATAACTACAGCCCGGCCCAGCGCCTGGCCATTGAAATTATTGAAGACTGCCGGGTCGAATTCCTCGCCATGGGTGACTATCCGGGGCTCGGGCATTTGTGGCGGGCCCTGCATCCCAAACCCATCGAGGGGGATTGCGATGCCGATAGTCAATCCTGCATTCGTCACCGGCTGGCGATGTTGTCCTGCGCCATTCTGGATCAGGATCATCCCTATCTGGACCCGGACATTTGCCAGTTTGCCGAACGTTTTTACGCCATGATGGAACATCAGACAACGAGCGAAGATGCGGCTAGCCTGGCCGTTTCCTACATCGCCAAAACCCGCATTCAGTCAGATCAGTCGGCGGACGTTTTCTTTACCCATACGGAAATCGATTACCGGGATGACAACCGGCATTTGTGGAAATTCATCGAACTGGGAGATGAAGAGGAAAGTTTCGATGAAGCCGATAGCCCGCCCGAAGAGAATGAAGACGAAACCCCGAGACTGCCGCCGCGCCATTATCCGGAATGGGATTACGGCATCAAGGCCTATCGGCCCGATTGGGTCAGTCTTTATGAAAACCTGCACCCCGCTGGCGATGGCGGCAAAATCGATGCTCTTTTGGACAACAACAAGGTCCTGGCCAAGCGGCTGAAACAAATCCTCGATCGGTTAAAGCCGCAATACTACGTGCGCCAGCGCTATCAGGAGGAGGGCAGCGAGCTCGACCTGGACATCGCCATCCGGTCCCTGATCGATTATCGCAGCGGCGTAACGCCGGACCCGCGCATTAACATGAGCCATCGCCACGATGGCCGTGATATCGCCGTCTCCCTGTTGCTGGATTTATCGCAATCCCTGGGCCAGAAACCGGACGGCTGCGACCACACCCTGCTGGAGATCAGCCAGGAAGCCGTGGCCTTGCTGGCCTGGGCCATCGACCGGCTGGGCGACAGCCTGGCGATCGCCGGGTTTTCCTCCAACACCCGCCATGAAGTGCGGTTTCAGCACATCATGGGCTATGGCGAAAAATGGGATGAACCGGTCAAGGCCCGGCTGGCCGCCATCGAACCAGGTTATTCAACTCGCATGGGGGCCGCCCTGCGTCACGCCGGTCATTCCCTGGCGGCGCGCCCGACCGACAAGAAATTACTGCTGGTGCTGACCGATGGCGAACCTTCCGATATTGATGTTGCCGACAACCGCCTGCTGATCGAAGATGCCCGCAAGGCGGTTCAGGAACTGGACCGGGATGGTATTTACACTTATTGCATCAATCTCGATGCCCATGCCGACGACTACGTGGCCAATATTTTCGGCGGCCGTTTCACGGTCATCGACCGGGTTGAAAGATTGCCGGAAAAGCTAGCCAAACTCTTTATGTCTTTAACCAAATGATTTAGCACTGACACAGTTTACCCCGAGGAGATTTAAAAATGACCGTTAAAATAGCCCCCTCCATCCTGGCTTCCGATTTCGCCCGCCTGGGCGAGGAAATCAAGGCCATCGACAAAGCTGGATGTGATTACATCCACATCGATGTGATGGACGGCCATTTCGTGCCCAACCTGACGTTCGGACCGCCGGTGATCAAATGCGTTCGCTCCTGGACCGATTTGCCGTTCGATGTCCACTTGATGATCGATCCGGCGCAGCCTTATCTGGAAGACTATGCCGCCGCCGGGGCCGATATCATCACCGTACACGCCGAGGCCGACAAGCACCTGCACCGGTCTTTGCAGGTGATCAGGGGCCTGGGCAAAAAAGCCGGTGTCTCCCTGAACCCGGCGACCCCGGAAAGTCTGCTTGAATATGTGCTCGATGATGTCGATCTGATTTTGGTGATGTCGGTCAACCCAGGTTTCGGCGGCCAGGGATTCATCGAGTCACAGTTAGCCAAAATCACCCGCATTCGCCAGATGATCGGTGATCGGCCGATTGAACTGGAGGTCGATGGTGGAGTCAATTCCGATACCATCAAATCCGTCGTCGATGCCGGGGCCGATGTGGTTGTCGCCGGCAGCGCGGTGTTCAAGGGCGATGATTACGGCGCCACCATAGCGGCCCTGCACGACGCCCTGAAATAGTCGGCCCAGGATCAGTTGACGTTTGGTTTGAACACGTCGTGTTTCAAACTAAACGTGAACTGATCTGGTATGAGAAAGCGCAAGGGGACCGAGGGTCTGGACGGCGGTCCATGGCCATGTCATTGTAGCGCTGTCTGGCGCTGGGGATTCCCGCAGAATCGCCAAGGTGTGCGCCTTTTTTTCAACGGGCTTTAGCAAGTGGATAGAGCGGAGTGGTTCGCTTCGAAAACGTCGGATTACGCTACGATCTAGGCCCCGAGGTCCTGCAGGATATTTCTTTTTCCCTGAAGCCGGGGTCCTTCCATTTTCTGGTCGGAGCCAGCGGTGCGGGCAAATCATCCCTGTTGAAACTGATGTATATGGCGCTCAAGCCGTCGCGCGGCTTGATCTCTTTGTTCGGCCGCGATATCGCCACCACCGACCGCGGTGACCTGCCCGCCTTGCGCCGCAAAGTCGGCGTCGTATTCCAGGAATTCCGCATGTTGCGCCATCTGAGCGCGTTCGACAATGTGGCCCTGCCGATGCGTGTGGCGGGCACCCGGGAAGGGGAAATTCAACGCAATGTGGAAGAACTTCTGAAATGGGTCGGCCTGGCCGATCATATGACCGCCCGGCCACCGACTTTGTCGGGCGGGCAGCAACAACGGCTGGCCATCGCTAGGGCCGTGATTGCCCGGCCGAAACTTCTGCTGGCCGATGAACCAACTGGCAATGTGGATGATCGCATGGCCCTGCGGCTGATGCATTTGTTCGACGAACTGAACAAACTGGGGACCACGGTTGTCGTCGCCACCCACAATGAATCGCTGGTCAAAAGGCTGGGTCACCCGTGCCTCAGGCTCGACCAGGAACGTTTGCACCTGGAAGCCGCTCGCCCGGCGGACCCCCGGGCGACCCGGAACAGCGCCATGGCCGGGAAATAGGCCGGTATGTTTTCTCGTCGCTCCGACCTGCAACTTGAACGGGATTCGCTCGGCCGGTTTTTGCCCTGGCTGATCGCCTTCATGGTCTATCTGTCTATACTAGCCATGGCCGGTATGTTGTCGCTGAATAATCTGGCCGAACGCTGGGACACGGGCCTGAGCGGCACCCTGACGGTGCAGGTGCCGGCATCGCAAACCGAGGACGAAAAATCGATGGCGGCAATCCTGGCGGTGCTGAACAAAACGCCAGGCATCGCCAGGGTCCAGCGGTTGAGCGAGCAACAACTGCTAGCCCTGCTCGAACCGTGGCTCGGCCCGGCCGCCGGGGCCGATGATCTGCCCCTGCCCCGACTGATCGATGTCGAACTGGCAGGCGGCGCCACGGTCGCCGTGGCGGCCCTGCAAAAACGCCTGGATGCGATCGTCGCCGGGACTCTGGTCGATGATCACGGGGTCTGGCTGGAGCGGCTGCTGACGTTGATTAAAACCGTCCAGGCCCTGGCCTCGGCGGTGTTGGCGTTGATCGGTCTGGCGACCATCGGCACCGTCGTGTTCACCACCCGTACCGGTCTGGCGATCCACCAGGACGCCATCGAAGTGCTACATCTGATCGGCGCCCAAGACGCCTATATCGCCCGCCAGTTTTCCAGTCGCGCCCTGATGCTGGGCCTGAAAGGCGGATTGATCAGTCTGGCTTTGGCCTTGCCGACCCTGTTGGGAATCGGCTATCTGGCCGGCACCCTGCAATCGGAAATGCTGCCCGATCTGTCCTTGCCGTTGACCGGCTGGCTGGTGTTGCTCAGCCTGCCGCTGACTGTCGCCATCATCGCCATGGTAACGGCACGGCTGACGGTGATGAAAACCCTGCGGAAAATGCTATAGTACCATAACGAGCCCGACCTTTGGGGGGGAAACGGGATGCCAAATTATCCGCCACGACGGCGAGGCCGGCCGGTCCGGCGACTGGCTATTGTCGGTCTGGTCGTGCTGGTCGCCTGGGCTGGTGGATTGTTTATGTTCGCCGAGCAGATTCCCAAACAGGCAAGCGACGATCGGCGGCGCACCGATGCCATTGTTGTGCTGACCGGGGGCAGCGGTCGCCTGGATGAAGGCTTGCGCCTGTTGTCT